>CANMSW010000129.1 GCA_947500275.1 Bacteriovoracaceae bacterium
ATTCGTCGACCTCTTTGTCGGACAGAGGCTGTAAGGAGCGAGTCGATGTCCCGGAGAACGTCTCGTTATTGATACCATCGACGGACAACCTTCCGGCGGCTCTCATGCAACGACTCACCAAAATTTCTGGAGTGAAGCTTCCATTTTCAGGTGCTGCACCTAAGTCCATGACCCTCATGCTCCCCGATGAAGGATCGGACCAGACCAGCCCGATCGTCACCCGAGGCCATTGAATGAATCGGCGTGGTAGCTCCTCCTCCTCGTCGTCGCTGAAGTCGAAGGCATTCGCACTCGCGCCTGAAACCCGACTGAGGTCTGAGGAAGGTTCACTGTGAGCCTGAGCCACTGAAAGGTTAGCCGCGCCCATCACAAAACCAAAAAAAGCAGTTACGAAGATTATTTTCTTTAGATTCCAAGCATTTATAACATCTTTGAGGTTCATGAGAACGGGCTCCATTTCGTCTTGGTGGAGCCCAATAACCCACTTAGATGCGATGCGTCAAACTGATTTTTCGAGCCCACCTCCCGCTAGAGGTTAAGAAAGAGCTCGGTCCGGCATCGGAGGCCTAGCCATCAGGGAGCTCATCAACGATTGAACCGTGACACCTCCAGAGAGAAGCGTATCGACCGCCTGAGTGATCGGCATATAGATATTACGTTCGCGAGCGTGATGCGCCACGATTCGAGCGGTTTGCACCCCTTCGGCAGTGCTTCCAAGCTCCTCCAAAATCCGAGCGAGGGTCTGACCTTTGGCCAGACCTGATCCAACTCGGTAATTGCGGCTGAGCGGACTTGAACAAGTTGCGAGTAAGTCGCCAACACCCGCAAGCCCGAGAAACGTCCCCTCTTGCCCACCCATAGCTACCCCGAAGCGAACCATCTCAGCGAGGCCGCGTGATATAAGCATCGAACGTGCGTTCCAGCCCAAGCCCATCCCATCAAGTGCGCCTGAAGCGATCGCGAGGATGTTCTTCAGGGTTCCTGCCCATTCGATTCCCACGACGTCCGTTGAACTATAGACCCTGAACTTCGGAGTATTCAGAAGCTCCTGACCGGCACGAATCACTTCCTGAAAATCCGAAGCTACCACTGTTGCCGCCGGCTCACCCCGCGCGATTTCTGTCGCCAAGTTTGGACCGCTAATCACGCCAATTCGACGAATGGGGAGTTCCTCGCGCAAAACTTCGGTCATGCGCTTGAGTGAACCTTCCTCAATTCCCTTGGTCGCATGCCACAAAAACTCTGTGCCGCTCATCAATCGGGCAATTCTTCTCGACTCAGCCCGAGTGGCCTTCGACGGCAAAGCCCAAATCACCCCGTCCACGCCGCCGTCCAGCACTCGCTCGAGCTCGACATAGGCTTTCACATGGGGGTTCAGCCGCAGCTCCTGCACGTAATCAGGATTCATGCGTTGTGAGTTAATCGAACGGGCGCGCTCTTCCTCTCGGACCCAGATACGCACGTCGTTGCAATTTACAGAGACCAGCTGGGCAAGCACAGTGCCCCAGCTCCCGCCCCCAATGACTGCCACTTTTGATTTACGCCAAAAATCCGTTGGCATCGAAGTCCCTCGCACGTTCACGACCAGCCAGCATTCGGGCCGAGTCTTTATCGAATGAATCAGCCAATAGAGATATTCCGTATCCAGTGAGACGATTCCGATAATAATAAAGGAGAGTCATATCTTCCGTCCAAACGGCGGAACCATCCGTCCGGACTACCTCAGCCTCGTGCATCAAACCTAAGTGACGTATTCCATCTCGTACCCACTCTTCAGTCGTGCGATTCAAAAGATCATTCGACAGGTACAATTGGCCACGGTCTGCCATCTGACGCAAACGACTGTGATCTCGCTCCGCTTGCTCCAAAAACTCAGGCCACGGAATCGAGCGCTGCGGTAACGACAATCGAAGGAAGCGGAACAAATCGAGATCAGGATAACGCCTACGCAGAGTCTCAAAAAATGAGAACGCAACCAAATGCGAGGTCAGAACCGTATTCTCACGATGGAATCTTTCTGAAATTTTATCCCCAAGCTCGCGCGTGTACTCCTGGTCTCGCTGCTGATCTGCTTTCAACTCACCACCTGAAGTCAGCCAAGCTCGTGGATCAATTTGTGTTCCGTTAGGACCAATCGATCGACCCTCGTCGTCGACAAAATTACCGAAGATGTCCAACGCACGCCCAACACGCACTGTAATCCCGGTTTGCGACGAGAAAAGCTTCCAGAAGAAGCCCGCCACTTGGGAGAGCTGAGAAGACTCATCGCGCGACTTCAGGAATCGGTGTTTTCCTGCATCGACCAAATAATCCTCGATCAACGAACCCGCCTCGAGCACGAAGTGATAACTCATCACCATCGGGACCACGTAAACGTTGGGATTCGGGCGCCCAGACTTCAAATTTGCAAGCTGAGCATCGAGCCCTGTGCCCAATAGCCCGAGCTTCAATCGACTCTCGATCGCTCCACTTCGAGACCGGCCGCCACCCGGGAAGAAAATGGAGTGGATGTTTCTCTCCAAGAGCTCTGCGCTGTAATGCTTTAAGGTCTGCTTGTAGATCGGGTTCGTTTTTCTCCGATCGACCGTATAGGCACCCAAATTTCCCATAAAGAAATTGAGGATGGGGTTCGAGAACAAGTTCAAACCCGCCCCATAAGCGAAGGGCGGAAGCCGCATGAGGTAAATGATATATCCTATGAGAACGCTATCGATGTTACTTTGATGAGTAGGAACTAAAAGAACGGTTCCTTTTTGAGCTAACTTTTGTAGCGCCGGAACCTCGCCCAAAATCGTGAGCCGCGATTCGAGCGATTGAGTCATACCCCAGGGTAAGAAACGCTGCACACTTGCAGCGTTCAGTAACCAGCTGAAGAACCAAGGTACCGAACGCGTCGCAAACCAATAGACGCGAGGATCGAAATGCCCTCCGATTTCGTCACCATAGTGCGAAATCACCTGACTCAAGAGTTTACGACGGTCCACGACAGCGGCTGGACTCAGAAGTCCGGACTGGATTTGAGCCCAAACCTCCTGGTCCGTAGCTTTGCGGTGGCGAGTAAAAAGAGTGGCCTTCTCGTGCTTGAGCCGACTTTTTTCAGCGTAGAGCGCCTCACCTAAGAGGAGGTCAAGCTTCCCGTTCTCAAAATCTTTTAAGGTCTGACGTTTCACACCCGAGAGAACGCTCGATCGGAGCTCATTCATGCGATGCAAGCTTCCCTCGACAATAGGAACTTGCTCAAACCGAATGGCCGGATGACTTGCTGTCGAAAGCTTAGAATTCGAAGGCATTTTCGCGAATCCCTCAGACGTTATGCGGTACGACTACTGCGGCGCAGCCAGACTCAATCGAAACTGTTACTCGTTCGGAAACCGCCAAATTACTTAAACCTCGTGAACTCGGTCGAAGAAGCTTCACCCGGTCGCCTTCCCATTTCAATCCCCGCGTTTGAAGACCGCGGACCACACTCCCCATTGCAAAAACAGAAACGGTTTGCCCACGCGACAACCGAAGGGCTAATTTGGCCTTCCGCCCGAGGAAAAACCAGTCGGAATGAGCACCAAAGATTTTAAACTGATGCTCACATTGAGAGGCATATCGCGTAATTTCAAAAAGAGCCGCCTGATGATGATCCTCGCGACCCCCTGTGACTCCCAAGAAGATCATCTCTGAACCTGACGGATCCTGCCCCTGAATGGCGTACTTCAGTGCAAGTGAGAGATCACTTTCGTCCTTATCGATGGGAAACCGAAGCACGGCGCGAGCCGAAGTCATCGCCTGATGGTGAAACTTTTGAGGCAGACTATCAAAGTCCCCTAACAAAAGATCCGGCTTCAAGCCGAGCTTCCGACAAGCGAGCCAACCCCCATCGACCGCAATCACTCGATATCGTTTGGACGGCAGGGCGAGCATCTTTCGCAATCGAGGCAGGGAACCTAATTCGCCCGCCCCGATAACAAGAACCGCTTTAGTTCGAGCCAAGCTTCGAGAGACGCGCAAGGGCAGACTCCAACTCCTTCAGACGCCCCATGGACTTCTGTTCATTCGCCTTTTCCGCCTCCACTAAAGCAGGCGGAGCCTTCGCGATAAACGTGTCCTTAGAAAGCTTATTTCTAACGTGCGCCAGATCCTTCTCAACGTTCTCCATCTCTTTTTTGATCCGTTTTGCTTCCTCATCCACATTCACGAGGCCCGCCAAACTGATGCGTAATTCCACTGCAGGACTCGACAGAGGTATGATTGCATCCAATTCGCCCACGGCGTCGCGCGAAACTGATTCCATCGCACCTAACCGGGAGAGCCCGCGGATAATCGATGCATTCCGATCCATAAAAGCTGCAGAGGCTGAATCTGCGGCAAAGAATCGCAATGGGAACTCTACTTTCGGCGAAATATTATTCTCACCACGGAAGTTCCGAACTCCTTCAATGACTGCACGAAGACGAGAGACTTCTTCCTCCGCATTCTGATCTCGGAAGCGACCGTCGGCGTCCGGCCAAGTCTGGAACATCAAAGTGAGGACTTCAGGTTTCCCGTCCCGTTTCCGAGCAGGGGTGTTCGCTGCGTTTTTCCAGGGCAAAGACAACCAGAGTTCTTCCGTCACGAAAGGCATGAGAGGATGCATGAGACGCATCACTGTCTCCAAAACGTGATGAAGCGTGTAGAGCGTCTCCGTGCGCCGAGCCCCCCCCTCACGGAGCGGTAGCTTCGAGAACTCGATGAACCAATCGCAGAACTCATGCCAAGTAAACTCATAGAGTGCCTGAGCCGACTCGTTGAGTTCAAAGCCAGAGAGCCCTTTTTCTACGCGCGTCGCCGCTGTTTGAAGGCGGGAGAGAATCCACCGGTTTTGTGGCTCAAGTTTCGCATGATTGGCCAGCAACCAGGCTTCTGCGCCGCCCTGCGGCTCAGCCACAGGGCCACCATTGGCTTCCTCGAGTTGGAGATGGAAGAATTTAGTCGCGTTCCAGAACTTGTTACAGAAGGCGCGGTAACCTTCCACGCGATCTACAGACAATTTAATATCACGACCCTGACCGGCCATCGACAGAAGCGTAAACCGAAGGGGATCGGCGCCGTGTTGATTGATCACCACCAGAGGGTCGATGACGTTGCCTTTCGACTTCGACATCTTCTCGCCTTTTTCATCCCGAACCATCGCGTGGAGATAGACTTTTTTGAAGGGCACATCGCCCATGAAGTGCATGCCCATCATAATCATCCGGGAAACCCAGAAGAAAATGATATCAAATCCGGTTTCTAAAACCGACGTTGGGTAGAACGTCTTCAGAGAATTGGTTTTTTCAGGCCAACCCAAAGTCGAGAATGGCCAAAGCGCGGAGCTAAACCAAGTATCCAGAACGTCCTCGTCCTGCTTCAGGTTTTTGCCACCACATTGAGAACAAGACGACGGGGAGGAGCGAAGAACCTGAATGTTTTCGCAATCGCCGCAGTGCCATGCTGGGATCTGGTGCCCCCACCAAAGCTGGCGCGAAATACACCAATCGCGAATGTTATACATCCACTCGAAATAGGTTTTTTCCCAGTTTCTAGGAGAAAACTCGATCTGACCGGTTTCGACTGCTTGGATAGCAGGCTTTGCGAGCGGCTCGATCTTCACGAACCATTGCTTCGAGATCATCGGCTCAGCTACTTGATCGCAGCGCTGACAGAGCCCCACTTTGTGAGCATGATCCTCAACCTTGACGAGCAGGCCCGCCTCAGTCAAATCCGCTATCATTTTTTCCCGAGCTTCACTGAATTTCAGACCTGCGTAAACGCCGCCCTCGGCACTGATGCGGCCATCCTTTCCCATGACCTGAAGAATCGGGAGCTGATGCTTTTTACCCAAATCTGCGTCGTTGAAATCGTGAGCGGGTGTGATCTTGAGTGCGCCGCTGCCGAACTCTTTATCCACATAAGAATCTGTAATCACCGGAATGTGACGCCCAACCAGCGGCAATATGGCCTTTTTTCCGTGTAGATGGGTATATCGTTCATCTTCGGGGTGAACGGCTACCGCGGTATCCCCGAGCAATGTCTCGGGCCGGGTAGTGGCAATCACCAATTGTGCGTCCGTACCATCGGCATTCTTTACGGGACGACCAGCGTCATCGACCATTTTGTAAATGAGGTGCCAGAAGTGCCCCTTTCGATCGGTTGGAATCACTTCCAAATCGGAAAGCGCTGTCTGACACCGGGTACACCAATTGATGATTCGCTCGCCGCGATAAATTAGTCCCTCTTCATGCAATCGGACGAACACTTCGCGAACGGCCGAGGATAACCCCTCATCCATCGTGAAACGTTCCCGCTTCCAATCGAGCGAGGAGCCCAAACGCTTCAACTGATGGGTGATCTCGCGGCCATGGTCATCTTTCCATTTCCAAACGCGCGAAACGAAAGCCTCCCGACCGAGATCATGCCGAGTGAGGGGTTTGCCGCTCGGACCCTTCCCCTCTTTTGCAATTTGCTTTTCCACTTGGGCCTGAGTTGCGATCCCTGCGTGATCGGTCCCCGGAATCCAAAGCGTGTTGTCGCCTTTCATGCGGCGCCAACGAATGAGAGTGTCTTGAATCGAGTTCGTGAGTGCATGCCCCATATGCAGGACGCCTGTGACGTTCGGAGGGGGGATGACGATACAATAGGA
>CANMSW010000130.1 GCA_947500275.1 Bacteriovoracaceae bacterium
ACCCCGAACCGCTCGGAGGCCGAAGCCCTCACTGGGATTAAAATTGTGGACGGCGCGACGCTTTCTGAGGCCGGGCATCGCATTCTCTCGGG
The DNA here is from genome assembly GCA_947500275.1 of Bacteriovoracaceae bacterium. Taxonomy (GTDB): domain Bacteria; phylum Bdellovibrionota; class UBA1018; order UBA1018; family UBA1018; genus CANMSW01. The sequence goes on from CANMSW010000130.1 coordinate 93, forward strand.
GACCGATGCACCCCATGTCGTGGTCACGCTTGGAAAAGACGGGATGGCCATCTTTGAGCGGGGTCGATTTGAAGCGGAGATCATCCCCACGTTTGCGCGGGAAGTTTACGACGTCTCTGGGGCAGGGGATACGGTGATATCCATGTTGACTCTCGCCTTGACGGTGGGTTCTTCGGTGCATGAAGCAACGGTTCTTGGGAATCTCGCCGCAGGTGTTGTAGTCGGAAAACGAGGGACGGCGACGGTGACCCCGGAAGAAATTTTGGAGTACGCGGAATCTCTTCGCTAATTCGCAGGTTTCTGAAAATCAGTTCTTCCCTCTCATTAGGACTTGTTTTGGGAAGATTCTTTTGTAGCCTCGACTCTGAGTTTCCGCTTACCGATCGTGTGAAAGTTCGTCCTATTTCAGGTGACCAACCAGCCGGCATAATACTCTTGATTCGCTGTGGGCTGTTCTCCATAGGGCCAAGGAAGGAATTGAACTTGGTGATTTCGTTTCGCGCACGTAAATCAAAACTTGAATGGGCGCGGATTCTTTCGGCCTTGAGTTTCTTTTTCTCAATCTGTAGCTGCTCACAGTCCCCCTCATCTTCTCATTCTCTTCCATCAGCCGAAGAACTAGGGGCCCCGGCCGGGGGCTATCGGCTTTATCGGGTGATCACCCATATGCATTCTCCCTACTCTTGGGATGCTTGTGATGGAGAGGGGATTTCCTCCCAAGGGGTGCTGAATGCGTCCTGTTTGCGTCATTTGCGCGATGCTCTTTGCGAGAATCGAATCGACTTCACGTTTTTGACTGATCACGTGGATAGGATGCAGGATTACGATTTCTCGTCGTTACTGCTCTATCAAGAAGGAGACACGCTCAGCGGAACAGCGGGAGTTGATCGGAATGCTTTGGGGAACTGCGAGAACGGTTTTTCTCCTCAGGTTTCCGTCGGTTTCGAGTCCCGTTTAATGGCGCTTGGGATGAGTCAGCACTTAAGCGATGATATTGATGAGCGCGGTGATCTTTATGAGGTTGAATCAGCTGAAATCGTGGGGCGATTGAGGGATGAGACCAGTGCCTTAGTCGCTATTCCTCATACCGAGAGTCGTTCAATCGAGTTGATTCAGGCGCTTGGACCCGATGTGATCGAGATTTACAATCTTCACGCGAACCTCTCGCCACTCATACGCGAACAAGATTTGGGTCTTCCTCCTTTAGAACATCTGGGTTCAATTTTGACCTACCTTCTTGATCCTTGGGGCGAGCTCAACCCAGATTATGCTTTTCTACATTTTTTTGCTTGGCCCGGTGTCTATTTTGAAAAATGGGCAGCCTTAATAGCGAGTGGTCTCCAAGTGGGTGGAATCGTAGGAAGTGATTCACACGAGAACACGTTTCCGCAGAAATCATCTGACGGAGAGCGGGTGGATTCGCATCGTCGATTTCTTCGTTGGATTTCTAATCATGTGCTGGCAACGGAAGGAAGTTTGGAAACGATCCGATCCGCGCTGCGGGCAGGGCACTCGTGGATGGTGGTTGAAGCACTAGGGTCTCCGGTAGATTTTGATTTTACAGCAGAACGCTTGAGTGACTCTGTTTTTGCCTCGACGGGTGATACGATATCGCTTGCGGGTGGGGAGCTGAGTTTCAACGTGGTTCGCCCTAGTTTACACAGTGATTCGCCTGGAGCAGAAAACTTTACACAGGATGATTTGATCCTACGTTTGATTCATGTGGGGAATGACGGAGTAGAGGAGCCGGTCGGGAGCGCGACGGGTTCGAGTCTCAATGTAATCGTTACAGAGGCGGGGAGTTATCGTGCGGAAGTCCGAATTGTTCCGCGGCACTTGAAACGGTATTTAGGTCAATTTCGCTCATTGGGGGAGACCTCGTATCCCTGGATTTTCACGAATTATATTCATGTGGAGCCCTGAAGGATGAGGTGCCTCTATTCGAATCTTCAGAGCCAGAAGTTGCCTCAGCCCTCTCGGAAAAAGCTTAGATCGTTGCGGACTGTGTATATCACTGCAGCTAGTCTTGGTGCGCTTCTGACCTCCAATTTGGCATCGTCGGCGATTTTGAAACCAGAAGCTGCCCTTTCATTGCCTTCTGGGATGCAGGTAGGTGCCGAGTACGTTCCCGATTACGAATCTGAAAAGGGGTTGGCAGGTCTGCTGCACAGTGAAGACCTTCGCCCCTATTTAAAGGCGGGATGGCTACCCTGGGCTTTTGGGGCGTTAGATCGTCCTACTCAATTAAATATTTGGGGCGTGGAGTTTGGGGCTCGTTGGTACCCATTTCAGCATCGAAGTTCTTTGAGCCCACTCCGGAGGCTCTTTCTGGGGACTGGAGTTGGGTGGCGCTGGATCCATCTGTCGATGAGTCTATCTGGTTTAGACCTAGGAGAGGGTGTTTCCCTTGAAGGCGGGGATATCGACTTTCAATCAGTCTATCTGCCTGTGAACTTAGGTTGGACCTGGTATGGAACGCGATCGTTCACTCTGTCCAGTGAGGTGGGTGCACAGGTTTCGATCTTCGGCTGGGCGGGCATTGCGATTCAAGGGGGGGGGGCCAATTTGTTTGTAGACGCTTCGCCCCTGGACCGTATCGCGGGCTTCATGCTCCCTGCAGTGACGTTTCTGCGCGCGACTTGGTCCCTCGGGGGCGGGGAATCGACATCTCACTAAGGCTCAGCGCTTTTGCCGGAGTCGATGAATTCGATCCCTCAACTCTTGGGAAACCTTGCCGGACTTCGGATCTTCGTCGCTTTCTCTTACGGCATCGTAGTCGTGCGCGTCTTCGTTCATCGGGCCTTCTTCCCCATGAACGAGGAGGTCGCAATCTTCAATCATCACCCGGCCAAAGGCGTTGTCGTCGATCGTTCGCGCGATGGTATCGAGGAAATCACGGGTTGAACGCTCTTTCCAGGTTTCTGGAATGACGGCTGCGAACCCGAAAACGGCGCGATCCAGGTCGTCGATATCAGCGACTTCCAGGGCAGAGATGTTGAACTTCTTCCGTAAAAGGGAAGTGAGCTCTTCGATTCGGCGCCTCTTGGCAGTGATATTTCCAATGCCCGTGCAGTCGATGACAATCCGTCCAGCAGCAATCCACATGAGGTCCTCCTTGACCGGAATGCGTTAACCGGGTTCCGCCGCCCTTGTGAGCGGGGATCTGTTCACTCAGTGAATTTTGGTGAGCCAGTTCTTCGTGAACTCGAGTTCGAGTTCACCGGTCGTGATCGCTTTGAAGTCCTTCTGAAGCTTAGAAGCAACAGGACCGACTTTTCCGGCGTTCGCGCCTTTTCCAATCACACGTCCGTCGATTTCACGGATCGGGGTCACTTCGGCCGCAGTGCCGGTGAGGAAGACTTCATCGGCGCACCAGAGTTCATCGCGGGTGAAGCGGACTTCATTCACGCTGAGCCCTTGATGACGAAGAACTTGCATAACGGATTGGCGGGTGATGCCGTTCAAGATCGAGTTGAGAGGAGTGGTTTTCACGACGCCATCTTTGACCATGAACAAGTTCGCACCTGTGGCTTCAGTGAGATACCCTTCCGTATCCACCATCAAAGACTCGTCGACGCCGCTTTGGAGTGCTTCCTTCTTGGCGAGCACGCTATTCACATAATGACCGCTGATTTTGCCTTTGGTCATCGTGGAGTTCACGTGGGGGCGAATGAAGCTGGAAACTCGCACGCGGGCGCCGGCTTGAACGCTTTGAGCGCCCAAGTAAGCGGGCCAGATCCAGGCCAGGATGGCGAGCTCAACCGGAGGGTTTTCGCCTGGATAAATCCCCAGGGGGCCGTCCCCAATGAAGGCGATCGGGCGCAGATAACATTCATTGAATTGGTTGGCGCGGCAGATATCAATGCACGCTTGATTGATTTGTTCGAGAGTCCAGGGAAGTTCAAATCCCGCAATTTTGCAGCTTTCGATCAGTCGTTCGCTGTGCTCGGTTAAGCGAAAAACAGCGCCGCCTCCAGATTTTTGCGCATAGGCGCGGATGCCTTCGAAGGCTCCGACGCCGTAATGGAGCGTGTGTGTAAAAAGGCTGATCTTCGCCGATTCGGCAGGAAGAATTTTACCATTGAACCAAACCTGGGATCCGCGCTGCATCTGGGACTTGCTCATAGGTGTTTTCTACCCCCGAGATTCCCAGGTGGGCTACGAATTTTTTTGATCAGCCCCCGGAGTTTTTGCGGGGACCTGAGTCGGAGTCGATGCCCAGGCTTCCAAAACATGAGGAGGAGCGAGTCGCCGGGAGGCCATCAGTTTAATGATTTCGGAGGCCGTTTCTTCGAGTGCTTTCCCGGTGACGTTGAAGACCGGCCAGCGGCGGTTTTTGCGGAATATTTCGTTCGCGTACTCGATCTCGTCGAGCACTTTGTCTGGATCCGCGTAGTTTCCGCCTCGTTCTTGCCCGAGCCGCTGCAGGCGCGCGCGGCGGATGGTGGCCAAGTCATCCGCATCGATGGTCAGCCCGATGATGCGGCGTTGGTCCAGGGCTTGGAGTTCCGGTGGAACTTCGAAACCATGAATCAAGGGAATGTTCGCAACTCGCCAGCCCTGGTGCGAGAGGTACATCGAGAGGGGAGTTTTTGAAGTGCGCGAAATGCCCAGGATCACCAAGTCGGCTTTTTCTAGGCTCGTGAGGTCGCGGCCGTCGTCGTGTTGAATGGTGTACTCCATGGCGTCGATTCGCTTAAAATAGCTTTCGTTGACGTCATGAAGCAGACCGGCAATCGCGCGAGGTTGGTAGCCGAAATAGGAACCGAGCCCTACGAGAAGGGGGCCCAGGAGATCGACCGTAGGAAATCCTTGGTCGCGTGCGCGGTTGACCAGAAGCTGGCGAAGCTGCGGTGACACGAGCGTCGAAATGACCAAGTCATGATTCTTAGCTGCATCGTCGCAGATGGCGGTGATCTGCGTCTCGGTGCGGACGTTTTTGTATCGAGTGAAATACACGTCGTGGTTCGTGAACTGAACCATGGCCGCTTTGGTCATCAGGGCGGCTGTCTCACCCGTTCCGTCAGAGACCAAAATCACGCGCCGCGGAGGGGTAGGTGGCGGAGTCGGGGACGGAGTGGTTGTTTCAGGTGTTTTGCTCATGACGCAGCTTCCTTGGAGGAGGAAAGGGGTTTGGCTTGAACACGGAGCAAGCCCAGCAAGACGGCGAACCCGATGATGCCGGCTCCCGACCATGCGACGCGAGGGGCGAGATCCTTCTGGTCAGCCCAATTCCAAATGGGTTCTGAGGCAATGAGGGCCAGGCCCAAAACGAAGCAAACTCCTTGGAGCCGATCCTTCCAGCCCAGGGCGTGGCGCTCGAGGCTCACCCAGGCGTCGTAGCGGAAAAGCATCAGGAGGCCGGGTACGGCTAAAGCGACGGAGAGGATAAAGTAGGGAGTCCAGCCGAGGTTTTTCGCCAAGACCCCCGCTTGAGAGACGAGGACCACGCGCGAGACCGCAGTGATGCTCGAAAGCAATGCGAACTGAGTGGCTGTGAATTGCCGGCTGCAGACTGCCATCATGAAACCTTGGAGTGCTGCGACGCCCAGGCCCATGATGAAGTTCTCGACGAAGATGACGAGGGTGAGAAGCGTGGGGTTGTAGCCGGCCCATGATATCAGAATGAAGGAAAGCCCAGCTGAGGCTTGGAGAACCCCGAAAATCCAGAGCGACTTTTTGGTGCCGAGCTTGGTCATGAGGGCGCCCCCGGCCAAGGTCCCGACGATGGTTGCAATGAGGCCGAAGACTTTGGTGACGGTGCCGATTTCGGTTTTCGAGAAACCGATCTCCATCAGGAAAGGCGTCGTGAGGGCAGTCGCCATCATGGTGGAGAGTTTATAGATCATGACGAAAAGCAAGATTTCGACGGCGCCCGCACGCGTGAAAAACTCGAGGAAGGGTTGCGTGACTCGCTCATTCCAGGTGCGGTGGTCGTTTTTGGCGAGCTCGGACGCTTCGGGTTCTTTCGCCAGGAGCGTGGTGAGGGAGGCTATGGCCATGACCCCTGCGAGGAGGAGATAGACGGTTTTCCAGGGCAGGTGGTCGGCAAGGAGGAGAGCGGCAGCGCCGCTGACGAGCATCGCCAAACGGTAGCCCATGACGTAGACGCCGGCACCGGCGCCCATTTCTTCTTTTGAGACGATTTCGGCGCGAAATGCATCGACGACGATGTCTTGAGAGGCACTGAAGAAAGTTAGGGCCAGGGCAATGAGGCTGAGTTCGCCGAGCTGAGTTTTTGGGTCGACGAGGGCCATGGCGATGATGGCTGCGACGAGCGCCAGTTGAGTCAGGATGGCCCAGCCGCGCCTGCGGCCCCAGAAGGGAGGCGGGACGCTATCGAGGACTGGGGACCAGAGAAATTTCGCAGTGTAGGGGAGGCCCACGAGCGCGAAGCGCCCGATGGTGGCGAGGTCGACGCCTTCGTCGGCCATCCAGGCTTGGAGTGTTCCGCCCGTTAAGGCTAGCGGGAGACCTGAGCAGAAGCCCAGGAACAAAATGGTAGCCATGCGGCGGCTGAGGAA
>CANMSW010000131.1 GCA_947500275.1 Bacteriovoracaceae bacterium
GCGCGGCTAGTGGGGCAGGGATGGCCAATTCGGCCGTCCTCTGCCCGCAGCGTGATCGGGGATGGAAGGAACGAACTGAGTCCGAACCCGGCGACAAGAAGAACGGATTTTAGGCCGACGGCGGAATGAGACATTAACCGACTCCAAGCTGCCCTAGGAAGTAGAGATCGCATAAGATCCGCCTTTCGTTCGCTGGGGGCCAGATAGGAGAGTTCAAGCCAATAGGCAAATCACCGCCCGAGTATCTCGGCTTCTGAGATATCACTGCGAAGCCTCCGGTCTGGGGATGCTGGGAAGGCGTTTTATTGACGCCGCGAGGTACGGGCAATTGCGTTCGCGCACCGTTCCGAAGATGGGGCGACAATCTGCGCAAGTGCTTCACAAGATAATTCCTCAAGTTCCCGGACCGGATTCCGAAGGGTATATTGTCCGGAGCAGGAGTGCTTTGGTGGGTACTCTCAAGCAAAGGACACTTGACTGGGGACCGCTCTATTCCGCCGAACTCGTCTGAGGAGGCGAGCTTAGGGTACAGCACGGGATGGAGTGGTCCTCGTCCCATTTTGTAGGTACGATAGGAGCATGGCGATTGCTCCACGACTTACATCCCCCAACGCAGCGATTCTAGATCACATCGGAATCGCAGTCTCTCAACTCCCCGAACTCAAGAAGCTTTTTGCACTGCTCGGTTTAGCAGTCGATCATGAGGAAGACGTTCCCGAGCAGGGGGTGAAGACGCACTTTGTGCCGCTCCCGGTGCAGCAGGGGAATCTCGAGTTTCTTGAAGTGACCGACCCTACTGGAACCGTAGCGAAGTTCATCGAAAAACGAGGCCCAGGAATTCACCACCTCTCGTTCCGCGTGAGCGCTGGGGAGTTGGATCCGCTTTGCGCGCGTCTGAAGGCCGAAGGGATCCGGTTGATTTATCCCGAGCCCAAGAAGGGGGCCCACCAGATGCGGGTGAATTTTATCCACCCTCAGAGCGCAGGTGGGATTTTGCTCGAAGTGATGGAGCCGTGCGGCCCAGAGGGGAGGACCTGAGCGATGTCACTTCAAATGGCACCTATTCGTCTTACACCGGCAGTGAAGGGTTTTCTGATCGCCTGCTTGGCCATGTTCATTCTCCAGCACGGAGCAGACCGCTTTCTAGGCACCAACCTTCAAGGTTGGCTCGCCCTTGTTCCGTCGGGTTTCGTGCTGGGGTTTCGATTTTGGCAGATCGTCACTTACGTCTTCTTGCATGGGGATGTCTCGCACTTGGTGTTGAACATGTTGATGTTGGCCTTTGTCGGGGGTGAACTCGAGGTCCTGTGGGGGACGAAGCGGTTCCTGAGGTACTTCTTCACCTGCTCGACGGCTGCAGGGCTCCTCTACTTGTTCTTCCAGTTAGTCCTCTGGCGCGACACGGGGTTAAATACCCCGATGGTCGGGGCATCGGGCGGGATCTACGGCTTACTGGTCGCTTACGGACTCATCTACGCCGAGCGGACGCTGCTGTTCATGATGATTTTCCCGATGAAAGCGCGGCACTTTGTGTTGATCCTGGCCGGCGTTGAGTTCCTCAGTACTGTCTTCTCGCAGGGGGCTGGTGGGGTTCTTTCGGGGATTGCCCACATGGGCGGTATGGCGGCCGGCTTCGTCTCCCTCTGGCTGAAGGCATCGGCCCGTCTCAAGGCGAAGGGTGGAAAACTGGGGGGGCTTACGTTTCCGGGAAAAGGCCGCAAGAAACCTCAGGCTGGGCACTTGAAGCTGGTGGTGAACCAGCCGAAGCCGGGTCGACCCTCTGATGAGGATGACGGAGGGGGTAATCCCCCCGTCTGGCACTAAGGAGTTTCGCGTTGAACCCACCTGAGGCATTGACTCAGGTTTCCAGCGGGTTTATCCACCTGAGAACTATGACACTTTTGTCTCAAGCCGTTGAAGCCAAGAAATTTGATACCCGCCTTCAGGAGCGAAACCTCCAGCGTGGCCTTTTGAAGCCTGAAGAGCTGAATTCGCAAGCCGCTCACTTGTCTGATGACTCTGAGTTCGCGGAGTACGTGAGCTTGGATGCGATCTCTCAAGGCGACGGGAAAAAGCGGACTCCAGCCAACGGCAAGTCGGCCTGATCCGGGCTTTTAACCGTTGAGAGGTGCTGAGGAGTCCTCGGCGCCGACCGAACCGATTGACCGGACCGGGGAGTTTCCTCGCGATCCGGTCATTTTTTGTTTGAGCAACTCACTGCTTTCTTCGGAGAATCCATCCATGAACACGCACACCCATCCGCCCGTCGAAAATCCCGAAGTGGAAAACGTGACTATTTTGGGAACCGGCCCTGCGGGCTGGACCGCCGCGATCTACACTGCGCGGGCAAATTTGAAACCTTTGGTGATCTCAGGCGATCAGCCCGGTGGTCAGCTCACGATCACCAGTGATGTCGAGAATTACCCAGGATTTGCTGAGCCTGTGATGGGCCCTGAATTGATGGAGGCTTTCCGCAAACAAGCTGAACGTTTCGGTACCCGTTTAGTGACAGGTACTGTGGTGCGGGCCGATTTATCAAAGCGTCCGTTCACTCTAGAGACTTCCGACGGGCACACGATACGTACGAACACTTTGATCGTCGCGACTGGCGCTTCCGCAAAGTGGCTCGGCATACCCTCTGAAAAACGTTTAATGGGTAAGGGCGTATCCGCCTGCGCGACTTGCGATGGTTTCTTTTTCCGGAATCAAGATATCGCAGTCGTCGGGGGCGGCGATACCGCGATGGAAGAGGCGACCTTCCTCACGCGCTTCGCAAAGTCAGTCACGGTCCTGCATCGTCGGGAATCCCTGCGTGCGAGCAAAATCATGCAGGAAAAGGCACTCAAGAATCCTAAAATCCGCTTCGAATGGAACGTCGAAGTTTCAGATGTTCTCGGTGAAAAAGGAGTCGAAGGGGTTCGCTTGAAGAACCTGAAAGACGGTTCGAGCAAGGACCTTCCTGTGACCGGTCTCTTCATCGCGATCGGACACGAGCCAAACACCTCCCTCTTTCAGGGACAGTTGGACTGCAATTCGGCAGGCTATCTGTTGACCCAAGCCGGAACTGCGAAAACTTCGATTCCAGGAGTCTTTGCAGCAGGCGATGTCGCAGATCCAAATTACCGCCAGGCGGTTACAGCAGCGGGTACGGGATGTATGGCCGCCATCGATGCTGAACGCTTCTTAGAAGGTCACGCTTAAGTTCGCACCCGCTGTGCGACGGGGAATACGAGTGCGTCTTGATCGCGCTCGGTAATTGGAAAAGGCTGGGGAGATCATGACTATGTCCGTGAATTGGGAAGAAATGTCCGAGCAGGTTCGGGTTCGGTTCCAAAAATTGGGAACCCTTCGTGACCGCCGGGAGAATCCATTCAAGAACGGCTATGCTCCTGAGTCTTTTGCGTCGCATCTTCAACAGGCGCACAGCGCAAAGACCAAGGAAGAGCTCGAAGCAGCGGGCGTAGCGACGTCGGTCGCGGGACGCGTGATGACGATGCGTCTGATGGGAAAAGCGGCTTTCTTGACCGTCAAAGATCGAACAGGCCCCATTCAGCTTTATGTCTCCAAAGACGGCTTAGGCGAAGAGGCTTTCGAGCGGTTCAAGGAAATCGATATTGGTGATATCGTTTTTGGTCGGGGAAAAGTTTTCAAGACCCGCACCGGTGAGCTGTCCGTCAACTGCGGCGAGTTTGTGATGCTCACCAAGTCTTTGCGGCCGCTGCCTGAAAAATTCCACGGGATCTCGGATATCGAGATCAAGTACCGCCAGCGCTACTTGGACTTGATCATGAGCGAGGAGTCGAAAGCCATCTTCCGGAAGCGCTCCAAAATCATCGAAGAAATTCGCCGTTATCTGGTCGACCACGACTTCATGGAAGTCGAGACTCCGATGATGCACCAAGTGGCCGGAGGTGCGAATGCTCGTCCGTTTGTCACTCATCATAATACGCTCGATCTGGACCTGTTTCTTCGAATTGCGCCCGAACTCTATTTGAAGCGATTAGTGGTCGGCGGTTTTGACCGGGTCTTCGAAATCAACCGCAACTTCCGGAACGAGGGGATGTCGATCAAGCACAACCCCGAGTTCACGATGCTCGAGTTCTATCAAGCTTACGCGACTTACGAGCACTTGATGGATTTCACCGAAAAACTTTTCCAAAGGGTCGCGGCTAACGTCCTGGGCACCACTTCGATTACTTATCAAGGAACGCCGATCGAATTGGGCGGGGCTTGGCAGCGGATCGGAGTGGAGGACGCTGTTTATAAGCATTCACAGTTCTCGAAGCAGTTTCCTCGGGAAAAGCTTCGCGATCGTGAAGCGCTCCTTGCCTACGGCAAAGTTCGCGGACTGAAGATGGATCCCAAAGATACGACGGGCGGGCTCATCATGGTGATTTTCGACGAGGAAGTCGAAAGCCTCCTCATTCAGCCGACCTTCGTCACCCACTACCCACTGGATGTCTCGCCGCTTTCTCGTCAGAGCGAAGTAGATCCCTTCTTGGTCGATCGTTTCGAACTTTTCGTCTACGGACGAGAAATGGCGAACGCATTCTCCGAGTTGAATGATCCACTCGATCAACGCGCGCGTTTTGAATCGCAAGTCGCTTCGAAGAATGCGGGGAATGAAGAGGCTTGTGATATGGATGAGGACTACTGTGTCGCGCTCGAATACGGTATGCCTCCGACCGCCGGTCAGGGGATTGGGATTGATCGTATGGTCATGCTTTTGACCGATAGCCCAAGCATTCGGGACGTCATTTTGTTCCCGCAAATGCGGCCGTTGACTGCAAAGAAAGCGGAAGCTGAGGAAGCGGGAACCTCAGAAGCATGAGCCGAAACCCGTCGGCAGTTTTCACACTGGCCTGGCGGTTTTTGATGTCCAAAGCGTCGGACGGGTTTCTCTCGTTCATCGCTTGGGTTTCGGTCATTGGTGTCGCCCTCGGTGTGCTGGCGCTGACGTCAGTAACGAGTGTCATCAACGGCTTTGAGGGCGAGCTGATCCGGATCATCACTGGGATGAATGGGGACGTGGTTCTCTATTCCCGGGGGGAGCCGATTTCTGAGCCGAACGCTGTGATTGAGAAGGTTCGGACCCTTGTCCCGCAGGTGGACGCAGTCTCGGCGTCTTTCGTTTCAGAAATGATGATCGCGGGCCCTTCTGGTGTGGCTGGGATGGTCCTTGAAGGGGTCGACCGTGAGACCATTGGGAGTGTGACGACACTGCCGGAGCGGGTGATCGCCGGAGCCTTTCCTGTGGTCCAAGACGAAGTGATGCTCGGGGAGGCGCTTGCGACGCGGATCGGAGCGGTCCCTGGTACGAACATCAAGTTGATCGCCCCATTTCTGGGTGAAGAAGAATCGGGCGTGAGCGCAGGGGGTGAGCCCAAGGTGATTCCGGTCAAGGTTTCCGGGATCTTCAAAATGGGCATGTACGATTACGATTCGAAATTCGTGATCGCTCGGCTGGCCGATATTCAAAAACACCTCATTCAGCCGGGTCGCGTGACGACCTTTAAAGTGAAGCTTAAGCGTGGAGTGGACTCGCGCGCTGTATCGGATCGACTGCGCGACTCGTTTGGTTACCCGTTCAACGCAAAGGATTGGGGTCAGCTCAATCGAAATCTCTTCTATGCGATCGAGCTTGAGAAAGCCGTGATCGCAATCATTCTGACTGTGATTGTCATCGTAGCGGCTTTCAATGTCGTGAGTACCCTGATGATGATGATTCACGACAAGACGCGTGAAATTGCGATCCTGAAAGCGATGGGCTTCCGAAGGCGAAGCGCCTTCCAGCTTTTCTGTTGGACCGGGATGGGGATCGGCGCAGTGGGAACCCTGGTCGGAATCGTTCTCGGGCTTTGTGTGGCCTGGGGTATTGGTAACTCCCGATTGATTGAATTACCTGCTGAGATCTATCCTGTCTCTTACCTTCCTGTTCTGGTGCGTTGGACTGAAGTCCTCGTGATTGGGGGCGTCGCTCTTTTAGTAACGTTTGCCGCCACTCTTTACCCGAGCTGGATGGTGGCGCGGCGCGAACCTCTTGAGGGGATTCGACTAGAATGACGTCCGAGAAGCAGAAGCTCTTCAGTGGAGAAGCAAACATGACGGGAACAAAATCGAGTGCGGGTTCTTCCTCGGTAGCCCCGCTTCTGCGCGCAGAGGGTTTGAGTAAGTCCTTCTTTAAGGGAAAAACTGAGATCCCCGTCCTTCGTGACGTCCACTTCACCATGAGCCCGGGTGAAATGGTCGCGATCACAGGCGCGTCGGGAGTCGGCAAAAGCACGCTCCTTCACGTTCTTGGGACTCTCGAGAAGCCCACGCGCGGCAAAGTGTACTTCGCAGGCAGTAAGCGCAACCTTTTCGATCTGAACGAAGGGGAAGTAGCCACTTTTCGGAATCGTGCATTGGGGTTTATTTTCCAGTTTCACTATTTGCTGCCCGAGTTCACGGCTCTAGAAAATGTCATGATGCCCGCGTGGATCGCTGGCGTTCCTCAAGCGACGGCGAAGAAGCAGGCGCTTGAGCTTCTCGAATTCGTGGGTTTGTCTCATCGCTTAGAGCAC
>CANMSW010000132.1 GCA_947500275.1 Bacteriovoracaceae bacterium
GAACTCGAGATTCCGGAAGGGTCAAACCTGATCGCGAGGGGACGTTCTTTAGAAAGAGACGATCGGGGGCACGCAGAGCTCACCGTTCCTTGGAATTCTTCTGAACGGCTTGTGCCCTTTCAACTGGTCGATGCTTATGGTCAAATTACCGAGTCATCGATCCGCCTCTACGGAACATCGGCTGCCTCATTGATTCGCGCCTCGGATGCGAAAATTTCGGCCAAGTCTGCTTTCGTCGTGGGACTAGGCCCGACCCTCATTCACTACACGGAATCTGGATTGCGACTGACGAATTACCGTTCAACCGCCCTTACAGTAACAGGAGACTACCAGCTCCCAATGAGCGCGAGCGGTAACTGGACGATACAAGGATCGATCTACGGGACAGCAGTGCAAATCCAACAGTCAACTTCAGATGACCCGCGATTTATTGGTGTAAATGGCCGACTCATCTATCGGCTGCCTTTTTCGAGAGAAAGTCTTGAGCTTAAGCTTGCTGCCGGAATTTACTATTTATCAATGATCGTTCCGAGCGAGTCTTTTGGCTTTAAAAACTTGGTAGGCCCACAACTTTACCCGACGATCCGATATCAGATTCCAGGAGTTCTTACTCTCCGAACCTACGTCAAGTACTCTCCGGTAAGTGAACAGTTGAGAATTATGGATCTCGCAAATCGTGAGTTCGCTTACGGTATATCGTTCGCAAGCCCTGCCCTCTTGAAACAGAAGCTCTCCATTAACTACAACCATTCCGACCTGAGCTTGAGCCTATCGGGTATACAGATTTCCAATACCACCGACAGCGTATCGCTGTCCTTCCTCATTTTCTAATGACTGACCTGTCAGGCCCCCCTCAGGGTGTCTAGGTCTTTGACAGCCAGAGGAACTCAAATGCCCGGATTTCATGACCCGAAGTAGCCGTTGCCGTGGCACAGCCTTTGTAAATCTGAGGGATGAAGAGGGTGCTCCGACCTATGAACCATCGTGCAAATCTGAACTCCATCTCCTATGTCCTAACGACGAGCCTTCTCGCTTCTTTCCTTGCGTTCAGTCCGGCTGTACATGCCGCTGATCGAAATGCTCAATCGGCTTATCGTGATGCTGTGAACGAGTGCCTTTCGGAGCAGGCAGTGGCTGCGATGCACTGTGAATTTCACCCCGTTGCGGACTTGCCGGAATCACTCAGAGAAAACTACGACCGCGGGTCAATGACTCAGTTCATCGAGAGTGAGAGTTCCTGGGAAAGTTTACGAACAGAACGGAGTCAGGCTACTGGAGTTCTGGGGCAGCTTCGCGAGTTAAATCGGCGCGGACAGCAGTGTGGGTTTCTTCCATCCGAGACCCAAAGCTGCACTGTTGAGTACACGAACGACGAAGAGTTCGATCTTTTTGTGCACTTGATTCAGCAAAAGACAAATCAAATGGAAAGAGCGGTCCGCCCTCAAGCACGGACCTGTTTTCGAGCCTGTGTTGCTAAGTGCGTGACGAGTGTGACCCTGGGGTACTTGGAGCGAGAGAATCAAAGCCTGAGTGAATTTTTGAGCTACCGTTATATGAGCACAATCGGAGACCTTTGGGCGCGCGGACGAGGGGAGTGCTCCGAGATCGCACGGCTTTCAACCGAACTGGGCAGATCGCTTGGGGTCCCCATGCGAAACGTGACGACTTTGTTTCATGAGTTCAACGAAACTAAATTCGGTGGTCGAACCTACTATCTGGATGCGGCATCGCCGAGCTGCATGTTCTTCGTTCCCCGTTAAAAATCCTCAAACTTCTTAGCTTAGACCCACCCTCATCAGGATTTGCGATTCTGATGTATTATTGCCCTCTCTATTTCACCCTTCATTCGCGATAACTTGTCTTATCGTGAATAAAATCAAGCCACCCACTTGTGGTGGGAAGTGAAATACCAGTTCAGCCAGTCCGAGGAGCGAAGAGGATCCGCGCAAGGGGTCGTCAAAACGCAGTCGTTGTGAGTTTATTCGTAGAATCCCTAAAAATTTCCTCACTATCCAATGAGTGGATCAACGCCTGAATGGCTTAAGGAGAAGCCCATGAAAATGATATCTATTCGTACCACTTTAGCACTCTTGGTCCTCGGCTCGTCGCTGACTGCAGCCGCGGTCCTGAACGGTTGCTCCACGAAAACGTCCAGTAGCAGCAGTAGCGCACTGGTTTATGGTTATTCTGGAAACGCCGGAGATTACGCCGATTGGACCGTCGATGGCAACACGCTCTCGGGCGACTGGAAAGTGATCAATGCAACTGGCGGTGTTGCGAAAACGATCACCTTTGACGCTACTTGCGGGGACGCCGACGCAACCTTCGGTTACAAAACTTGCACGATTGCTTCAGCTGGAACTTGCACCGATGGCCTAGAAACCTGCGCAGCGGGCGATGCCCCGACTGCGGGCGGAGTGTTCCATACGTTTGAAGTTCCCGGTGTCGCGCTCATGGTGAAAGGCGAAGGGGAAGGTGAGCAGCTTCACGTAGGATTCTTGAAAGACACGGATTGCACCGATATCGCCGGCGATTACACGTTCATGAAAACGGCCTTCTTGAGCCGGGATCTCTTCGGAATTTATCGCACGGATGCAGATTTCAGTAATGTCACCCACGCGGACTTCGGGCTCGATAACAGCGGCACTGCGATCAACACTCCAGTGATCGAGTACACAACCGGCGCCTCGAACGGTGTTGAATCTCTGACTGGAACTGGCTGCGACGATGGGGTTAGGACGCGCTCCTTCATTGGCCAGACGGAAATCCTACAACCGTCCGCCTTGCGGCAACGGCAAGTGGCGCATTCATCGTAGACTTGCCACAAGGCCAAGGTGGGATCGTCGCATTCAAAACTACGAATGCAGCATCTCTTGCTGATTTCGCAGGAAAAACCCTTACTGGGATCTCTTTTCCGGATGAAGGTTCGGAGAAGTTGATTGCCGTCACGACCGCGGCAGAGTCGAGCGGCGCGGTTCCGATTACTTCAGTCGCGTTCTCGGATGACTCAGCCCCAGTGACCGGGCTTTCGTTCAAACCCGTGACGAATACCATTTGGACTGCTTCAGCTCCAAGTTTCCCTAACTTCACGACTCCCGTCTCGGATTATAGCTCAAATAGTGCACTCGCTACGACTTACGCTACCCCAAGCGCTATCCCGGGCATGTTCGCCGTGGATGGAAACATGGGCTCTGACACTGCACGTGTTTTTGTCATTGCGATGAAAGTCGATGGGAAACTGATGGCTTTCGGAACAACTTATAACCATCGCACAAGCAACCTTGCTAACTCGGGCGCATTCATCGTGTTTGAGAAGTGATTTTAATTCAAAAGACGAACGTCCTGCATTTGAGTTGAACCCGATGCAGGGCGTTTTTTATTTTAAGACACTCATCAAGCAAGAAATTAGTTCGCAGAACCTCACTCGTTAAAATAACACTCCATTCACGTCACCTCAATCATTCCTGTGCAGCATCAATCGCCACCACCGAGGGGAAGAGCCTGCCGCGATCACTAAGAGCCGATCGAATGCTGCGATTGTATCCCCTTCGGGGGGGCGCACGATAAGCCTCTGGCCCGCCGGAAAAGCAACGTGAGATGAGCCCATCAAAAGCTGCTGATTGGGGAGGAGAT
The DNA here is from genome assembly GCA_947500275.1 of Bacteriovoracaceae bacterium. Taxonomy (GTDB): domain Bacteria; phylum Bdellovibrionota; class UBA1018; order UBA1018; family UBA1018; genus CANMSW01. The sequence continues at coordinate 3,634 of CANMSW010000132.1, forward strand.
TCTGAATTCCACCCTCATGAAACCAGGCCTGCGAGAGGCCAGTCGGGTAGAGGACTTCGCCTCCCCAGGTGGATCCATAAAGGTAATAACCGATCTGAGTATTCGGATTCACGCTGTTCACCCATCCCCACAGAGGGCCGAGCGCTGAAACGAACGGAAACGGCTGAGTCACTTTCTTCAGGATCGGCACCGCCAGAAACGCCGCGGGCTCAAGCTCGTTGAGTTCACTGTCGTCAAAATGAGTCGGTTTCAAAAGGGCTGAACCCAAGGCGATCTCGTTGATCGGACTTTTTGAATTCGGATATCGCCAGTACGTGTGGCTGCCTCCGCCGTTCAGAATCCAGCCTGATTCAGGCTCGGAGAAGAGCGCCCTCAAACGCTCCGTAAATCCCAAGTATCGCTCTTGAACCTTCTCGAACTCGCGGGCGGAAGCCCGCTTTTTGCCAGGCCCAAGTAAAGGCGAAGCATGAGAAACATGCCCATCGTAACCCATGAGTCCTGCCACTTGGACCTGAGCACCCGAGTGGGCTTCAATTAGGGTCTTCAGTCCGTCGAGGTCGCGAGGCGACTCAAATCCGCCCCGACGCAGACCCACATCAATTTCTAAAACCAGAGAGAGAGAAACTTGCAAACGCTGACTCACGTCTAAGTACTCGGCCAAGCGCTCGGGGGAATCGATCAACCAATGAACACGCCTCGAGGCGAATGGGAAAGCGCGCAAGAGCTGCTCAGCTGCTGTGCCCGGAATAGGCTTTCCGAGAAGAAGATCGGCCTCCGGGAGAAGACTTAAAAGCTCCGATATCATCGACTTTTGAAAGACCATGAATCGCGCATTTCCGGTTTGCTCGGCTATATAAGTCAGAAGGTCAGGCGAGGGGAGTGATTTAGCTACCCACCGGAGGCCATACTTCCCCTGCATCGGCTTCTGGATGCGCTCCAAATTTCTGCTCAGCGCATCGAGGTCGATGATTCCAAAAGATGACGCGGGCTCGATTTGCTGCGTAGCGCTCGCAATCGCTAGGCCGCGAGAATCTTTCGGAGTGAGCGCAAGATCCGGCCGCGCCACCCTCAGATAAACAGCGCCCAGAACCAAACCGACAAGGAGTACTCCCTGCAAGGGGCGCGAGGAAAAAGTGATTTTCTTCATGCTCACAGTTTGACGCAGATGACTTAAAAAAGGCTAATTTTTCCTATTTTCTTTTGACTCCGATCACAGATCGAGTCGATTCTGTTCGCGATCGGCAGTCGTTCAAACCACAGTTGCCAGAAAACCTTGGAGAAATGCGCGCCATGACGAGTCCATTCATTGTGATGACTACTGTACTAGGACTTTCTGTTCCTCAGACACAATCGCTCGCGCGCTTGGAGCTAAGTGAGTCGTGGCTCGATTTTGGTGAGCTTCAAGTGGGAGACTCTTCAAGTGAAACCGTCGAAATCGAGAACACGGGTGAAGTGTCGGTTCGCATCGAAGACGTGGATTTCGGTGGGGATGATTCCTTCCAGGTCGATGGCAACGACTGTGAGGGCGTACTTGCGCCCGGTAAATCCTGTGAAATTGAAGTTCAGTTTGAACCTGAAGAAGCAGGACGATTCCGAGGGGATGTCGAGATTGAAACTCCGATTGGCGACCTCGAGTTTCAAGTCCTTGGGGAAGCGACTACGGATTAAGGATCTGATTGAGGGGGCTTAAACTCGAGAACGTTTGAGATCCCCAAAGTCTTCACTGAAGTCCCCATTCATTCGACTCGCTAGACGACATAATATCTCTTATCGGACGTAACGGCCGAATTCTTAGTCCTTTATAAAACAATCACTTACCTTGTTCTGTAAAAATTCATTTGTATTATTAAATTAAAAACACAATCCTCGTTTTAAGAAAGGAGCCTGCTCCACGCTCCCTCTCTTAAACCCCGGAGCAGGACTTAATACTCGGATGCAGTACCGATCCGACCTCAACTCAAAACCACACCCTCACTCAAACCATGCCGCACTCAAGGCCCGAATGATTCCCTTGGGCGCCCTTGCAGCCGCATCGCTCCTGATGCTGAATGCCTGCCGCGAAACGACCAATCAGCCCGTCATTTATCGAATCGATGTACCCGCACAGAATCGCATCGACGTTGAGATCGAACTCACTCAGCGCATTGGTCTTGGACTGGCTGGGACCTTCAATATCGATGTGGGAGGCGTCCGATATGGAAGTATCCGCTTAGAGCCCGAGACGCAGTCTCATGGTTTCCGGTTAGGATTAGATTTTGATTTGGGCATCTTTGTTCCAGGAACTCTGGGAAGCTTTCAGCAAACCAGCGCGCTCCCCACAGGACAACTTTTTGCGTCCTGGGTTCGTAGTCCCATGGTGGATTTGAAAATTCCGGAAGCAAACATCCCTGAGCTCGGTTGGGATTTTTACTTCGGCACTCAAGGACGGATCGCTTTTGGCGCGGCCGCCACGATCACGGCCATCAACGGCAACTTCCCCTCGATATCTTTAGACTACGCTTTTCGTGATTCACAGGGACGGCTCATTCTGGGCGTCCAATTCTACGGTCCAGGTCGGGATGCCCAAGGTCGCCCAGTGCCTGGGGGTATATTCCTAGGAACCGATCTCACCGACCTGATTCCACGGGACGCCCTGGCTTACTTGCCCGCGGCAACTCGGCAAAGTCAGCCGTCAGGAACAGCGCTTCAGTTGGCAGAACTCACTCGCTCGCTTGCTCAGGTGGGTAGTCGAGGTGGGCGCGGCATCGAGGGCGCTTCTCAGTACCGAGAAATTCGCCTGACCGGCGCCGAAGCCTCCCGGTATCAGCGCTCCCCACGGGCTTTGAAGCGGGTGGTTCAAAGCATGCTCCTCGAGACTCAAAAATAGCCTAAAAAGGAGGCAAATCAGGGCAGGGGAGTCTCCCCCACTTTACACCAGAAGACTCCCC
>CANMSW010000133.1 GCA_947500275.1 Bacteriovoracaceae bacterium
CGTAGCGAGAGCAGTAGCTCGATCCAAGGTCACGGCCGGTGGGAAAATCCACACACCCAATTCGCCGGATCGCAGCCGGTCTCGAGTGCGATCACTCAGAATGGAATCCCGTAATGCTGCAAACTCACCCAAGAAGGCTTCGGCCTCCTTGGGTCCGTGATTCATTTTCCAATTTCCGGCCAGAATCTTCGAAGGCAGCTTCACGCGATGATCCGATCAACCCGTGATGAACGGCTGTGTGGCTTGGACTTTTGAGATATTCTTGATGATCTCGATTCCTGGAAGGGATTCGTTCTCGAGGAATTCGAGAACAGCGCCTCCACCCGTCGATAGGTGGCTAAATCCTTCCGCATGTCCGGATTGCTTGATTGCCGAAACCGTATCCCCACCGCCCACGACTTTTAGCGCTGGGAGAGTTGAGATGAACTTGGCAACTTCGAATGTTCCCACTGCATACTCTGGCTTTTCGAACCAACCCAGGGGTCCATTCCAGAAGATGGTTTTTGCATTCGCGAGGAGCTCACAAAATTTCTGAATCGATTTTGGACCAATATCAAACCCTAAGTTCGTATCGGCTGGCACCAGTAAGGGGATCTCTTTCTCGCGAACGAGTTTTATGATCTTGCGAGCGGCTTCGATATCAGCCGGTTTTGGCTGTTTAGCCCCTGCTGGAACGGTGTCGCCTTGGGCCGCCCAAAAGGCATGCGCCATCGCCCCACCGATCACGAGCCCGTCCACGCGTTTCAGGAGGGTTTCGATGGTCCTGATTTTGTCTGTGACTTTCGATCCGCCGAGGACCGCGTAGAACGGTTTTGCCGGCTTTTCGAGGAGCTGATCGAGGAAGTTGATTTCCTTCTCGACTAAGAAGCCCATCCCACGAACGGGGGAGATCGCAGGTAGTCCATAAGTTGAGGCGTGTTTCCGGTGAGCAGTCCCAAAAGCATCGGTAACGTAAACTTCGCAAAGGGTTGCGAGTTCACGGACGAAGGCAGGGTCGTTTGCCTCTTCGCCAGGATGGAAACGAAGATTCTCCAGTAACAGGACTTGGCCTGAACGGAGAGTTTTCACCATCATTTGAATGCCTTCGCCCACGCTATCATCCGCGAGGGTGACTTCTTGGCCTAAAAGCTCAGCAAGATGTCCTGCGACAGGCTCGAGTGAAAAAGCAGGGTCCCGTTTTCCGTCCGGACGCCCCAAGTGCGAAGCGATCACCACTTTTGCGCCCCGTTCAATGGCGTGCTTCACTGTAGGGATTGCCTCGCGAATTCGGGTGTCGTCCTCGACCTTGCGGTGCCCGTCGGCATCAGGACCTGACAGGGGGACATTTAAGTCCAAACGCAAAAATAGGACTTTATTTTTGATATCGAGATCCCGGATCGAACGGATTGGGTTGAACGGCTGGGGTCCGTTCGAAGTCGGTTGGGTCGTCATGAAATTCAAACTCCTCTAGGGAAACGATATCTAAATAGTTTATCCGTCTTTGCGTTTCATATGCGCAGTAAGGTCGATCATGCGCGCTGAGAAGCCAGACTCGTTATCATACCAAGAAATGACTTTAACGAAGTTACCCTCGAGAACGGCTGTGCACTCGGCGTCGATCGTGGAGCTGCGAATATCGCCGTTGTAGTCGGTCGAAACCAGGGGTTCCGTCGAAAAGCCTAAGATCCCCTTCATCGATCCCTCGGCGGCCTTCTTGAAAGCTCCGTTGAGCTCGTCCTTGGTGGTCGGCTTCTTGAGTTCGCCCGTGAAGTCGACGAGCGAGACGTTCGGGGTCGGTACGCGGATCGAAAGACCGTCGATCTTCCCCTTTAAATGGGGAAGTACGATTCCAACGGCCTTCGCTGCGCCCGTCGTCGTGGGAATTTGTGAGAGAGCCGCTGCGCGAGCGCGGCGAGGGTCTTTGTGAGGGAGATCGAGGAGTTGCTGATCATTCGTGTAGCTGTGCACGGTCAGCATGGTTCCACGGGCGACGCCGAAATTGTCATCCAAGACTTTGACGAGTGGAGCTAGGCAGTTGGTCGTGCACGACGCGTTCGACACCACGAAGTGCTTCGAGGGGTCGTAAATTCCCTCGTTGACGCCCATGCAGAGTGTCGCATCCGCATCTTTCGAAGGGGCCGAAATGATGACGCGTTTTGCGCCTCCTTTGAGGTGGAGGGCTGCTTTTTCGCGATCCGTGAAAACACCCGTGCACTCGTAAACGTATTCTGCGCCGACTTTTCCCCAGGGCAGAGCGGCAGGATCTTTTTCGCTGAAGAGTGGAATGGCACGGCCGTCGACCATGAGATTCGAGCCGTCGAGGCGAATATCCGCTTTAGCGCGGCCATGAACGGAATCGTACTTAAAGAGGTGAGCGATCTGGTCGGGGTGTGAGAGGTCGTTGATTCCGACGATCTCAATCCGGTGGTCCTCGAGAGCCAACCTTGCGACTTTACGACCGATCCGACCAAAACCATTGATGCCGACTTTGATTTTTTGCGCCATGGGAGGGGTATACTCCTGAAGGTTGAAGTCTTTCAAAACAAAAGAGGGAATTCTACGAGATCAGGGTCCCGAATCCATTAAAGCTTGGTACTTCGCGAGGTCTTCTTGGAATTCCCGATGCTGCGGCTCGAAAGGGTTGGTCCAATTCATTCCCGGACGCATCAGTCCCTCACAAAGTTTGAGGAGGCCCGCGACATCTCCGAGGTGAACGAACTCAGGGGCGGGGCCCATGTGAGGCGCCGCATCTGGGCCTCCTTCGAGAGATTGATTGTGGTAGTTGCCGAGCGGGACCGAGATCCCGATTGCAGTCATTCCGGCACAGACTGCGGCCGTGGCTTCGCACGTCCCCCCATCCATCACGCGTTTTTGATGCGCACCTGGAAGAACTTGGGCCGCTACTTGGGTTAAAACCCTCAAGGCTCTTGGCTCGAAGACTCCAAATTTGTCACCCAGCCGGACCACTGGGCCTTTGCCAATTTCGGCTCCGGGAAGGGTCCTCGAGGTCTCGAGGCTGACGGCGATCACGGGTCGATGCGCTTCTTTGAACCAGCCGAGCTCAAAGTGGTGGAGTGCTCCGATGAAGCCCACTTCTTCTGCTCGGGTCAGCAACCCAAGGAAAGGGAGGTCCGCCCCGGGGTTCTGAGCGTTGAGTTCCATTGCCAGCGAAACGATAGCGAAAGAACCGACCAGATCATCGGCAGCCTTCGTGTAGGCGATTCCATTCTCCTCCCAGGCGGGGGATCGAAAGCCGAACCCTCCGAAAAGATCAGTGGCCTTGCTTCTGGATTTTTCGAAATGCTCGGGAAGTTGGATGACGGCTCGGGCAATCGAGCGCCCGGAAGGGGTCATCGTCGCTTCCATCATGCGGCCGTCCCCGATGGGCCCTTCGTGAGTGGCGAGCCAAACCCGCGCTCCCGCAAGGTGGGCGCTTGGAGATCCACCGTGCCACTCGACTTCGAGAAGACCGTCCGACCGGTACTGACTGCCGATGAATCCGGGGTGATCCATATGAGCTATGAACAGGCGGATGGGCTCGGAAGAATCAGTGCGGACCTTGGCGAGGTAGGTTTCCCTCGATTGAGTCCCAATGACCAAATTTCCCGCGGGGTCGCGAAAATGAGGAACCTTTTGCTCACTCAGGGCGCGCTCGATGACTTTCAATACCAGACCTTCGCGAAAGGGCGCGGAGGGGGTCGCGAGGATTTCTCGCAGAAGGGGGTGCCTATCGAGGGTGGGGGCGGACGACGAAATAGCTTCGGTCATGAATCGGTCCCTTTCCGGAACGGTTTCTAGAGCTCTGTGGGAAAGGGTGTACCCGAGAAGTGAAGAAGGCGGAACGCTCAATTCACGGGTTTTTTCAATTAGGGAATCGTACATGAACGCATAAACGTGTGCTTCCCCGTGAACTCGGCCTCTGGTATTCGTCGGAAATCGCCTTAAAAAGGATGAAACGAGGACAGCATGTTCGCACGATTCAAGCGACTCCTGATTGGCCAACCTTTGTCGAGTCAGCATCTGATGCACGAGAGGCTTCCTAAGTGGAAAGCGCTTGCGGTGCTCTCTTCGGACGCCATGTCTTCGGTCGCTTATGCCACGGAAGAGATTCTGATTCCGCTCTCAGTTTTTTCGATGGCAGCAATGGCATGGTCGATGCCGGTCGCGATTGCGATTGCGACGCTCCTGGTGATCGTCACTGTTTCCTACCGACAAACGATCTCGGCTTATCCAAGTGGGGGTGGCGCTTATATCGTCGCGCGAGAAAATCTAGGTGTTTACGCAGGTCTTGTGGCGGGAGCATCACTCCTCATTGACTATATCCTCACGGTGGCCGTCTCGATTGCCGCAGGGGTCGCAGCGGTGACTTCGGCCTTTCCTGTTCTAGCGGAGCACAAACCGCTACTAGCGATTGTCTTTGTGTTGATCATCACGGTGATGAATCTTCGTGGGCTTCAGGAGTCGGCTACGATTTTTGCCTATCCAACTTACCTTTTTATATTCACGCTCTACTCCCTCATTGCCTATGGGGCCTGGAGACTCTTCACTGGAGATGCGATTCCTGCGGCTCCCATTGTTCATGAAGCGTATCCGGCAATCCCTCTTTTCCTGGGATTGCGCGCGTTCTCGTCGGGATGCGCGGCATTGACGGGAATTGAGGCGATTTCTAATGGAACGTCTGCGTTCCGGACGCCAGTGGATAAGAACGCCAAGACGACGATGGCATGGATGTCGTTCATTCTTGCGACCCTGTTCTTGGGGATTACGCTTCTGGCTCACGCTTATGGAATTAAACCCGACTCATCGGGTGCAGAGACGGTCATCTCCCAGATGACGCGCGCAGTGGCAGGTGAGGGCAAGTTTTATTACTTAGTGCAGGCATGCACGGCTTTGATTTTGATTTTGGCCGCCAATACGGCATTTACCGGGTTTCCGATGCTGGCGTCGCTTCTTGCAAAAGATCGTTTCTTGCCGCGCCAATTAGCAAGTCTTGGCGATAAGTTAGTGTTCTCTAACGGCATCATCGGTCTCGCTGCGACCGCTTTGTTTTTGATTCTCCTCTTTAACGTCGACACTCACGCACTCGTGCCTCTTTACGCGGTCGGGGTCTTTCTTTCATTTACGCTTTCTCAAGCCGGGATGGTGGTTCATCACCTGAAGAAGCGCGAGCCAGGCTGGGTTCGTGCCATTTGCTTCAATGGCTTGGGTGCGCTCACCACGTTTGTGGTTCTCTGCGTGATTGGCATTACGAAATTTATGCACGGAGCCTGGGTGGTGGTTCTTGTGATTCCGATCGTGGTTTACGGATTTACTCGGGTGATGCGTCACTACTTGGCAGTGGGTGAAGAACTCTCGCTAGTCGGAGATACTGCTCCTGGGCAGCTGTCGAAACTGAAGCACACAGTCATTATTCCGATCTCTGGGGTTCACCGAGGCGTGATCGATGCGTTAAGGTACGCTATTTCGATCTCAGACGATGTGCGGGCCTGTTATGTGGAGTTAGACCCTCAGGCGACCGAGAGAATGCAAGTCGAATGGAATCGCTGGGCACACGAGATCCCACTCGTGATTCTGAAGTCGCCCTATCGGTCCGTGATTACGCCGATCGTGGACTATATCAATGATGTCGATCAGATCACTCATAATGAAATGATCACGGTGATCATCCCTGAGTTTGTCACTGCAAAGTGGTACCATCGTTTGCTTCACAACCAGACTGCATTCCTGATTCGCGCAGCGTTGAGTTTCCGTCGGGGCAAGGTCGTGACGAGCATTCGATATCATTTGAAGGCGACCTGATAGCGGTGTCGCCCGGATAGGAAGTGGTTTAGTTAGGGTCCTTTGGGGTTTAGCCTTCTGGAGGAGATTTTGAAATGCTTCACGAATTACTAGCCATCTGGTTTGGATGGGTTCGCGACTGGGGCTACCTCGGTGTTTTCGTTCTCATGGCCATGGAGAGCTCGATTTTTCCCGTGCCATCGGAAGTGGTCATGCCCCCGGCTGCCTATTGGGCTGCACAGGGGCAGTTCGACTTTTGGGGCATCGTTTTGGCTGGAACCGCCGGAAGTTGGTTCGGCTCGGCTGTGACCTACTGGGTGGCTCGCTGGGCGGGGGCGCCCGTGGTGAAACGCTACGGAAAGTGGTTCTTATTAGGCCCCGAGAAAATTAAAATGGCCGAGGTCTGGGTGCGCGACTTTGGCACCCTTGGGATATTTATAGCGCGTTTACTCCCGGTCGTTCGTCATTTGATCTCTATTCCGGCTGGCCTCTTTCGCATGCCCTTTGTGCCTTTTAGTTTGGTCACCACCGCTGGGGCTTTTCTTTGGTGTTCTGTTTTGTCTTGGTTTGGGAAAGAAGTGATTGGGGATCGTCCTGACCTTTTGAATTCTCCAGATGCAATGGTCGCAGTCATGAAAGAGCGTTTGATCTATTTCATCGTGGCCGTTCTGCTTCTGGGGGCACTCACGTTTTTGGTGAAGTGGAAAAGTCGTCGCTCGGCTGGAGAGCAGGCGATCTCTTGATGAGTCGGAGACCCCTTTCAGA
>CANMSW010000134.1 GCA_947500275.1 Bacteriovoracaceae bacterium
GCTTTTTGGCTGGTTTCTCGCCAAGAGCTCTTTCGCAAGTGCGAGGTAGGCTGCGCAACCCTGCGACTCGATGTCATAAAGAAGGACAGGTTTTCCAAAGCTCGTGCACTCGCTCAAGCGAATGTTCCTCGGAATAACTGTATCGAAAACCTGGGTTCCAAAATGTGTCCGCACTTCTTTGACGACCTCTTTCGAAAGGTTGTTGCGGCCGTCAAACATCGTCAGCACGATGCCTTCATCCTGAATGGCCTGGTTGAGACTCATTCGGATTAAACTAACTGTGTGCAGAAGCTGGGTAAGTCCCTCGAGAGCGAAATACTCACATTGCAACGGAACCAAAAACGCGTCAGCGGCGGTGAGGGCATTTACCGTGAGGAGACCTAAAGAGGGTGGGCAGTCGATCAAGATGTAATCGAACTGGGATTTAACCTCTGCGATAGCGGCCTTAAGCCTGCTCTCGCGAGCGAAGGTACTGACCAGCTCAATTTCAGCGCCAGCCAGGTCCCCGCCGGCCGGGGCGACAAACAAGCATTCCATTTCCGTAGAGCGAACCACTTCGGAGAGCTTAGCCTGGCCGATCAGAGCGTGATATACGTTTTTACCCTGGGACACAGACGCACGATCAATACCAAGAGCAGATGAGGCATTGCCCTGAGGGTCGAAATCTAAGACCAGCACGCGCTTCTCAGCCACAGCCAAAGAAGCAGCAAGGTTAACGGTTGTCGTGGTTTTTCCGACGCCGCCTTTTTGATTAGTCATAGCAATGACTTTGCCCATTCAAGCTCCTTAAATATTCTGCGGATACTCGTACTGAATCCTAAAACAGACCGTCCTCGAGGCATTTCGGCCCCGAGGACGGTCTTGTGTGGTTGTGTGGGTAATCGAACGGCAAACCCTTGAGTTGCGACTACTCAGCTCACGATGGGTATTCGCAACAAATCTTTTGAACGTGATCAGGCTATCCGTTCAACTAATATCAGGCAAGGGTTGTTTGTGGTTTTTTTGAATGTTCCACGTGGAACACTCAGTTTCGGATAAGTTTTATGAGTAGTCTTTGCTTCTTCTCGGCGACGCCGACTACGTAAGGGTATTCACCCGATATCTTGAGCCGGTTTCGCTTTCCCGTACTTTGGAATGCTGACCACTCTTCGCTCCAGCTTGGGCCCTTGAACAGAATCAGCGTGTTCCACGTGGAACAATTCTGAATCCAATTGAACAATCTTTCCACTGGCCCTACTGCGCGGCTCACGACCGCAGAAACTTCAGGCTTTGTTATCAAAACGTCTTCCGCCCGGCCGCCAACCGCGGAAACATTGGAAAGACCTAAAGTGTTAGCACACCGAGCAAGAAAAGCCGCCTTCTTTAACTCGGAGTCCCCCAAAACCCATTTCTGCTCAGCATTTAAACACCCATGAAGTAAGCCAGGAATGCCCCCGCCCGAGCCCAAATCGTAAGCACACTGGCCGCTCAGAAAGCCCGAGCGCTCCAGCGCCAAACAGTCGAGCACATTATTTTGATAAAAGTCCTCTGCCTCGATGATCCTTGTGAGGTTTTGAACTTGGTTCTCCGCAAGAAGCTCGTCCCGATAAGAGACCAAGAGATCGCGCGCGCCCTCGACCGATCTTCCCTTTACGGCGGGACCCCACTCATCGGTCCTTGCATTCAAGATTGAAGAGAAAGAAACGTGACTTGGAAGCGGATCAAGCATGGGAGTCTGGCCTCCCCTTCATTTTCATATGAATCATCAAATTCGCAACGGCGGCTGGGGTTACCCCTTGAAGGCGGCTCGCCTGACCCAGGGTCTCCGGTCGAGTCTGATTTAAGCGGCTCCGAATCTCTGAGGACAGCCCAGGCACAGAGTCGAAGTCGAGGTCCACCGGAAGGCGAAGTGCCTCGTTCTTCCGCATTCCCTGGAGCGTATCCAAGTCGCGTTGAATGTAGCCCTCATACTTAATCTGAATCTCTACTTGCTCAAGAACGTCAGATGGAAGCCTCTTCGAACGATCGAGTAAACCATGTGTATAGAGGTCCTCAATCGAGCACTCCGGCCTGCGCAAAAAGTGGGAACCTATAACCCGATCACGGAGCGGACTGAAGCCACTTGCTACGAGCCACTCGTTGAGCCCTGTGCTTGAGGGTCCAAAACTCCCCTCTTCCAGTTGAACCTTCAGCCCCTCAATATTCGCCTTTTTTGAAACAAAAAGCCCATAATCTTCGTCCGAAAGTAACCCGATTGAATGGCCAATTTCACTGAGGCGTAAGTCCGCGTTATCCTCACGAAGCAGGAGTCGATATTCAGCGCGACTCGTAAACATCCGGTAGGGTTCATCGGTACCCTTCAGGATAAGGTCATCAATCATCACACCGATATAACCGTCCCATCGGTTGAGCACCAATGGATCACGACCCAGCGATGACAGCGCTGCATTGATACCAGCCATGAGACCCTGCGCTCCCGCCTCCTCATAGCCGGAAGTCCCATTCACTTGGCCACCCAAATAGAGGCCTGAAACTTCTTTCGACTCGAGAGTCGACTTGAGCTGACGCGCATCGATCGCATCGTATTCGACTGCATAACCGTACCGAATAAACTCCGCGTGCTCGAGGCCCACGATACTGTGGACGAAATCCTCCTGAACGTCCCGCGGTAAACTTGTTGAGATGCCATTCACGTAAATCTCGTCAGTAGTTAAACCTTCTGGCTCGAGAAAAATTTGGTGACGATCGCGCTCTCTAAATCTTTTTACTTTATCCTCAATCGAGGGGCAGTACCGGGGCCCTATCCCTTGAATAACGCCCGTAAACATGGGCGAGCGCCCAAAGTTCTTTTCGATGACGTCATGAGTTTTTTCATTCGTGTAAGTGATGTGGCAGTCGATTTGCGGAAGAAGGGGGAAACGTCCACCCCGGAAATAAAAAGAAAACGGAACGGGCACCGAATCACCTGGCTGTGGAGTGGTCACCGAAAAGTCAATACTCCTCCTATGAAGGCGCGGAGGCGTCCCAGTCTTCAGCCGGGAAAGCTTAAACCCGAACCGCCGAAGACTGTCGCTCAGACCTTGAGCAGCAAGGTCCCCCACTCGACCCCCGTCTGTCTTTTCCTCGCCTGTGTGCATGACCGCTCGAAGAAAAGTTCCCGAAGTGATAACGACATGGGAAGTCCGCAAAACACTCCCATCGCCCAGGGCAACCCCAACCACTTTCGCCCCATCAACGAGTATGTCGGTCGCCTCACCTTGGAGAATCCGGAGGTTTTTGACCTGAGCTAGATCCTCCTGCATTCGCAACGCATACAGGGCTTTGTCGCACTGCGCCCGTGAAGAGCGAACAGCGGGCCCTTTGCTTGAGTTAAGCCGCCTATATTGAATGGCGGTCTTATCGGTATTCCTACCCATCAAACCACCTAAGGCATCAATTTCTTTAATAAGTTGGCCCTTGGCCAAGCCGCCCATCGCCGGGTTACAAGACATAAACCCGATCCGCTCCAGGTTCATCGTCACCATGACAGTGGAGCATCCCATCTTGGCAGCCGCATGAGCAGCCTCGCATCCAGCGTGACCGCCCCCGATCACGACAACATCAAAATGGTCAGCAGTGTTCAACATGATGCAGCGCGGATACACGAACGCTCTTAAACAAGTCAATCCAGGAACAAGGTCATGAAAGCTGTTCGGTTTAGAGAAAGAGATGGAGCGGGCGAAGGGGCTCGAACCCTCGACCTCAAGCTTGGGAAGCTTGCGCTCTAGCCAACTGAGCTACGCCCGCAACTGCCCCACGATAAGGCAGGCCGGCGTACCGATCAAGCAAGGACCTGAAACAAAGGAAGAAATTAGCACTCCGGACAAGAAGTATCACACGTCCCGCCCGAAGCCCCTAACGAGGTACTTTCCATTACCTGTGAAGGACGGCTCTGGTCCCGAAAGACTGTGATTCCCTTACAGCCGCTTTCGTAGGCCAAGAAATATGCCTCTTCAACGCTCCGAGCGCTCGCACTCGAGGGAAGATTTACCGTCTTAGAGACAGCCGAATCAGAATGCCGCTGAAACGCCGCCTGCATCTGGACGTGGCCAGACGCCGATACCCCTCCTGCGGGAGACCATGCCGGGCCAAAGAAATCACGCAAAAACCGATGCTGCTCGTTTTCACTTTGAAGGGCCCAAGCGTCCGACCCTCCCCGAATCTCAAGAAGTCGCTTGATGCAGGGATGAACCTCAACGATCCTCCGACCCTCCAAGATATTCCTCGCCATCACTGGCGCAAAAATAGGCTCAATCCCGCTCGAGCACCCAGCTATAAGGCTGATTGTCCCCGTCGGCGCCACGGTTGAAACCGTCGCGTTCCGCAAAGGAGGAAACCCTAAAGAATCCCATAAACTACCCACAAAAGAGGGAAAAGGCCCCTTCTCTCGAGCCAGTTCCGCACTCGCCCGTCGCGCCTCCCGCCCCAAAAATGCCATGCAGGCTTCACCAAGCGAGCGGGCCTCAAGAGACTCATAAGGAAGCCCAGACATGAGAAGCAGATCCGCAAAACCCATCACCCCGAGGCCTATTTTCCTTGTTTTCAATGTCGCAAGCCGGGTGGATGAGGTCGGGAAAACATTCGCATCGATCACATTATCCAAAAAACGCACGGCCACCCTGATGTCGCGCCCAAAAGCGTCCCAATCGAGTACCCGCGGGCCCACCAACCAATACCGGGACAAGTCGAACGATCCCAAGTTGCACGACTCGTAACCAAGGAGGGGCTGTTCGCCACACGGGTTCGTGCTCTCGAATGAGCCCTCACTCGGCGTGGGATTAAAGCGATTCATTCGATCCAAAAAAACCAGCCCTGGGTCGCCGCTCAACCATGCGCTCCCGACCAATCGATCAAAAACTTCACGGGCCCGGATCCGGTGAACAACCTGCCCCGACGAAGGTTCGCGAAGCTCAAGGAGCCCACCTGATAGAGCGGCCTCCATAAAAGAGTCCGTCACCCCAACCGAAATGTTAAAATTCGTAAGTTCGCGAAAGTCCCTCTTTAAGTCGATAAAATCTAAGATATCTGGGTGATCGACGCGCAAAACGGCCATATTGGCGCCGCGCCGAGCGCCTCCCTGCTTAATGGTCTCGGTCGCAGTATCAAAAACCTTCATGAAAGAAAGTGGACCCGACGCGACCCCACCCGTCGTGCGGACTTCCGATCCCTTCGGCCGCAATCGAGAAAAGGAAAAACCGGTGCCTCCCCCGCTCTGATGAATAAGGGCTGCCTCTTTTAGAGCGTCAAAAATGGAGGGAAGCGTGTCCTCGATCGGGATCACAAAACACGCGGAAAGCTGCCCATCGGCCTTCCCTGCGTTCATCAAGGTGGGCGAATTCGGCAAGAATTTGAGGCTTTTTAAGAGTTGAAAATAACGGTCTGCCGTCTCGGTGCGAGTGCAGGCCTCTTCTACCGATGCCGCCGCAGTAGCGACCCGCTCCATCATCTGCACGGGAGTTTCCTGGGCCCCGTTGACCTTCAACAGGTAACGAGCCCTCAAGACCTCCATGGCAAGGTCACTTAATTGCTCAATTCCACTCGAAACTGACTTCATAGGCCCAGCGGGCTCCATGAAGTCAGTTTACTCTAGTAATGCTCTCCGCGCACTGTCGAGTTTTTAGTCGCGGCGTGGCGAATTTTTCCTAATGTATTCAATGACTTCTACTAAGCTCGCGCCTGGCGTGAACACCATATGGACACCGGCCTTCCTCAGAAGATCGTTGTCCTCCTCGGGGATGATGCCTCCGACGAGGTAAAGGACATCGGTCAGGCCTGCACTTTGGATCCCGCCGATCACTTCTGGCACGAGGGCATTGTGGGCGCCCGAAAGAATACTTAATCCGACCACCTGAACGTCTTCCTCGATCGCTGCGTTCACGATCATCTCAGGGGTCTGGTGAAGACCCGTGTAGATGACCTCAAAACCCGCGTCACGCAGGGCCCTCGCGATCACCTTGGCCCCACGATCGTGACCATCGAGCCCGGGCTTCGCAATCAGAACCCGTACTTTTCCTAATTCTGTGTTTTGAGTTGAACTCATTTCAGCCTGCTCCTATCAGAAAGTACCCGACTCACGGTATTCACCGTAGACTCCACGAAGGGTATCACAAACCTCTTGAAGGGTTGCGTAGGCCTTTACCGCTTCTAAGACTGGCCCGCAAAGGTTTCCTCCCGCCTGGGCTGTCTCTTTTACGCTTCGCAAAGCAGACTCGACCCCGACTGCAGACCTTCTGGCCCGCAGTGCCGCTAACTGCGCAACTTGCCGCGCCTCAACCGACCGATCAATGTAGAGTGTGTTGATAGCCCTTTTTGGCTCCTGAATCTGATATCCATTCACCCCTACCATCACTTTTTCTTTCGACTCGAGCTGACGCTGAAAGTGATATGCGCTATTCGCAATTTCCGCTTGTGGATAACCGCGCTCGACCGCCTGAATCATTCCGCCCATCTCATCGATCTTTTGAATGATCGAGAGAGCTTCCCGCTCCACAGATCGGAA
>CANMSW010000135.1 GCA_947500275.1 Bacteriovoracaceae bacterium
AAATCTCCCGCATGTAATGCGAGACAATACGGATCGGAATCGGACTTCTCCCTTTGCTTTCACCGGCAACAAGTTTGAGTTCCGCGCAGTCGGCTCATCAGCCTCACCAGCTTTCCCAATGACATTAGTCAACGCAGCAGTGACCGATGCCATGGTTGAGATTGTGGCTTCTCTGCATGCGAAACTGAGCGCCCACCCTGGAGATCGGGATCAAGCCATTCTTGAGACGGTGCGTGAGGCGATTCGGGATACCCGGGCCATTCGCTTCGAAGGAAATGGATACTCTGAGGAGTGGGTTCGTGAAGCGTCTAAACGCGCGCTCCCGAACTTAAGGAAAACCCCCGAAGCTTTGGCGCAATTGAAAGAGAAGACGACGGTAGAGGCGGTCACCGGACTGGGAATTCTGACGGAAGCTGAGTTGAGCTCTCGATATCATGTGCGGCTCGAACGCTACTTGAAGAATATGGCAATCGAGGTCGATACACTCCGCAATACAATCGACACACAGATCATCCCATGCTGCCTAGGGTATCACGGTCAATTGGCCGTTGCAGCCGCGGCTGCGAAATCAGTTGGGGTACTTGCTCCTCAGTCTGAGTTGCTGGTTAGGCTTTCGGACCGAATTATTCGATTGCAAGAGACGCGCGCTTCGCTTGATCAGGCCTTCGTTCGTGCTGAGGCTGCGGCCACAGAGGAGGCGAAAGCGGAGGCTTTTGCTCGTGAAGTATCGGTGCTCATGGCCGATCTTCGAACCCATGTTGATGAGCTCGAGGGGATGGTAGCGGACGAGCTATGGCCTCTTCCGAAGTATCGCGAGATGCTCTTTTTGGCTTAGATTCTTGAGCCAGAGGGAGCGCGAGTGCGAGTTGCATTAGACCTCTCGAGTTTGCTGGGTTCAAGGTTGTCCGGCGTCGGCGTCTACGTCGGACAACTTGCCCAAGCACTTTCGAAACGAAGTGATTTGGAGCTTGAAGGAGTTTGGCCGCTGAACCGTTTTTTGAAACGCAGTTGGATCAATCGGCATGCTCCAAATGTTCGTAGCGCACCTTGGATTCCGGCTTGGAGTCAGTCCCGTTTCGATCTCTTTCATGGTCCAGACTTCAAGTTGCCTCGCGAACGTGGCCTCAGAAGAGTCGTCACCATTCATGACTTAGCTTTTTTGCAGCCGGGTATGACGTCTCCGGATTTTGCTGAGAAAGCTCTCAAAAAAGTTGAGCACTCATTACTCGCAGCTGAGCCAGATGCGGTGATTGCAGTTTCTGAGTTTACTCGGCTTGAGATCTTGGAGCGTTTTCCCGAGCTCAATGGCCGTGTTTTTACCGTTCACCACGGGGCAGATCACTTCTCTCGGGCGTCGGAAGTGAAACGGTCGACTGTTTCTCTGGATCGGCCCTATTTCCTTTTCGTTGGCAATTTAGAAGCGAGAAAAAATGTCATTCGATTGGTTGAGGCTTTTTCGAGCTTCTGCGCGAAAAACTCGGATCATCGTTTAGTTTTAGTAGGCAAGCCGGGATATGGATATGAGTCGATAATCCAGGCGGTCTCCGATTCGGGGGTGAATTCCCGTATTGAGATTAGGGGATATGTCGACCACGAGGCGCTCGCAAGTCTCTATCTGGGAGCTACTGCGTTCGTCTATCCGTCCATCCACGAGGGATTTGGCTTTCCTATTCTCGAGGCAATGTCATTTGGTACTCCGGTTTTGACGTCGAAAGGATCTGCGACTGCCGAAGTATCTGGGGATGCTGCTGCATCCCTCGCTGATCCCTACTCGGTCGAAGAGATTGCTGATCGACTGAAAATCATCGCTGATGCAGGTGCCGAGCAGAGAGCGTCGTGGTCAGTTCACGGTCAGGCTCGTGCAAATCAATTCAAATGGGCCGAGTGTGGACGTCGAACGAGCCTGATCTATCGGTTTGCTATTTCGCGACCCTGAGTCGTTAGTCTATTCGTTATTCAGAGCTCTTGCTTGGTCACGGTTGTGACGTTCATTACTTTCTCGCAGATCTTGAAGCATCTCTTGGAGGCTTTTTTGGGCTGCTGCACCGTGCTTTTCCTGGTGCGGGTTAGAGGTCTTCGGTGCAGAGGTGGGTGCAGTTTGTGTCGATGTCTTCCCTGATCCTTCGCGGGATCCGTTCCACCCTTTGATGGTTTCTGCAGCATCCTGAGCGTGGTTGGGTAGGCTGTTGATGGCATCGATGCCCGAGGAAACGTTCATGGGCTTGAGTGCCAGTCGTTCAAGGCCACCTTCAACGTGCCGAGAGAGGGTGCGATCGCCCACGGAAATGAGATTGCCTGCCACCAACGCGAGCACCGCGATAAATCCGATATTGAAAAGAGTGCCTAAGATTTTAAACATTTTGCTCTCGGTTTTTTGGGGCCTGATGCCTTCACCCGCGCGCGAGCTTTGCTTCTCGAGAAGGGGTTTGAGCACCTCTTCCTGATCCGTCGGCGAGGTTTCGCTCGACCGTCCTTATGACATCCATTGCTTTGAACGGTTTTGTGATGAAATCGCGAGCGCCAACATGGATCGCATCCATGACCAGATGCTCTTGTCCTAGACCGGAAACGATGATTACTTTTGCGTCCTTATCGATTTTTAGAAGCTGGCGGGTGGCTTCGATTCCGCTCATTTCGGCCATCACGATATCCATCGTGACAACGTCCGGCCGAGTTCGGACATAAATCTCAAGTGCCTGTGCTGCGCTTTCTGCTTCCCCAACGACTTGATACCTCGCTTCGCGGAAAATATCGGCGAGCGTCTTTCGAACATAAGCGACATCATCGACAATCAGAACGGTCTTATTCATCGGGTACCCCTTCTACGTCAGAATAGCTGGGATCTGGGGGCTACGGAAAGGGGGCGATCTCTGCAAGTTTACTCTCGTTCGTGCTCTGGCTCAGATTCTCCGTCAATTTCTTGATCCTGCGGGCTCACAGAGAGAATGAGATCGATCCGAACGCTGTCGATGTGTCGCGGCGTCGCTTTCCGAATGGTAAACTTGAACTGACCTTGAGAGGTGGAAAAATAGAGTTCGTCTCCCGCCTCGGGTATGCGTCCAAACTGCTGGAGGAGGAATCCCCCTAGGGTCTCATAATCCCCTTCCGGAAGCTGGATCGGAATCCCCTCCTGAACGAGCGACGTAGGAGTGCGGGCCGGTACGAGCCAGCTTCCTTCGCCGATGGACTGGACGGGGGCGCTCCGGGTGTCGTACTCGTCGTCAATCTCACCGACGATTTCTTCGATGATATCTTCAAGGGTCAGGATTCCAATAGCACCGCCATATTCGTCTACAACCACTGCAAGTTCTGTGTCCTCGCGAGTCATGTCGCGGATCAGGTCTTCAAGGGACTGGCTTTCTGCTGCATAGTGAGCAGGGCCGACATACCCGCGAATGGGTTGGTTAATGTCGGCGACATGAAATAAATCAGCAATCTCCAGCACTCCAATAATATTATCAATTCGTTCAGCATACACGGGCATTCGTGAATGGCGATGCCTCTTGAATCGCTCTAGCGCTTCACGGATCGAAGCGCCTTGCTCAATAGCCTCGACTCGGACCAAGGGAATCAAGGTGTGCTTGGCTTCTGCGTCTCGAAAATCAAAGATTTTCTTAATCATCCTCCGCTCGCTCGTCTTGAGTTCGGTTTCCTTACGACTCCAGCTCAGGAGCGAACGCAGCTCTTCTCGGACGCCCCGCTTTTTTGTGCCGAGCAAATCTTCAATGGGTGCGACGATTCGCGATACTCGTGAAGTATATGCGCCGAGGAGTCGTGTCATGGGGTAGAGGAGATAAAAGGTTGCAAAGACAGGCCATGCTACCCAAGGGGCTATGCGTTGCGCTCTGCTTTGAAAAACCGTTTTCGGTATGAGTTCGCCAAAGATGACAATAAGTGGGGAAGTGATCGCGATACTCAGGAGTGCAGAGTGGTGCTGTGAATCTTGGAGAAGCCACAACTCTATCAGCGCAGATATTCCGATGATACAAAGACTATTCATGAGAAGCGTCGTTGATAGAATTCGCTCAGGATGTTTGGCGAGTTCCAGTGCAAGGACGGCCCCTTTAGATCCCCGTTTGATTTCAGTTTGAAGTAGAAGTTTGTCGGCGGAAATAAGCGCGATTTCGCTGCCCGAGAAAAAACCTTCGATGAGCAAGAGCGGGGGAATCAGCAAAAAGAGAGTTTCGACTGAGAGGTTCATTTTGTGCGACCTCCGGTAGGTCCCTGGGGTGCTGGAGTCACGGGACGCTTGGGCGCTTCGTCTTCATCGTCGCTCTCTAAAAACTCCTCGAAAAGTGCTTCAAGCACGTCTGTCATGGTCACAATTCCCGTGGCTGTTCCGTCTTGGTTCTCGACCACGGCCATATGAGTCTGGGATTGCTTGAATCGGCGGAATAAATTTCCAAGCTTAATTTGAGGAGAAATGACGAATGGCTTTCTCATCATAGCCTGAACGGATTCTTTCTCGAGCGAGGAGTCGAGACGGGCAATCAGGAGATCTTTCGAGTAAAGAACGCCCAGTACTTTCGAAGGGCTTCCATGTTTGTAGACTGGAAGACGAGAAAATGGGGTCCCATGCTTCATGAGGGCAAGGGCCTCAGTGACTGTCGTGTTAGAGGAGATGCTCTTGATTTGTGAGAGGGGAGTGACGATATCTTCAACTCGCCGGTCATCAAGTTCGAAGACTTTTCGAATGAGTTCGAGTTCCTCAGTTTGAATTGCGCCTTCCGCATGCCCCTGTTCGACCATCGAAAGGAAATCTTCTTCCCGAAGTCTGTGCTGAGATTGGGTTTCGCCTCCAGGCTTTCCTGGCGTAGATTTTTCCCTCGATCCGAGTGCCCAATAAACAATTCTCAGGATTCTCGATAGAGCGATCCGTGCTGGGAACATGATCCGATGGAGGATTGTGAGGGGTTTAGCCGCTATGAGTGCGATGATGAGGTTGGCTCGGGCCGCTATGACTTTAGGGGTAGCCTCGCAAACGAGAAGAAGGACGGGCGTCGTTATGAGCGTGCCAATGATCAATTGGAAGAGCCATTCTGGGAGAGCCAGTAGGTAATTTCTTTTGATGTGAGCGAGAAGGGTGAAAAATGAAGAGGTGCTCTCCCCCGATTTGGCTGCGTTCCAAGCGTCGTTCACAGCTTCCGTAATCAGGGTTGAGAGGGAGATATTCACGAGTTCGTTCGTGACTAAGAGAGTGGTGAGAAGTCCGCCGGGTTGGGACAGGAGTCGGCGAATCAGTCGCCAAGTACCCTTGAATCGCTCCCGGAGAGAGCGGAGTTGAAACCGCGAAAGGCTGAAGATTGCGACTTCTGAGGCTGAGAGAAATGCCGAAGTAAGGGTGAGTGCGGCACAGATGAGAGTTTCGAGGGTGTTCATGGTAGTTGAGCGAGTTAAAATTGAAGCGTGAGGAGTATCTCCTACTTGCTGCTGAATAAGCAAGTCGGCCCACCCAAGCTGTAAGCTTAAGCGGGCCGACTTGATTTCTTACTGCCAGTCCCGATTACGTTTCTTCAGGAATGACTTCCCCTGGGGAATGTGGAG
The DNA here is from genome assembly GCA_947500275.1 of Bacteriovoracaceae bacterium. Taxonomy (GTDB): domain Bacteria; phylum Bdellovibrionota; class UBA1018; order UBA1018; family UBA1018; genus CANMSW01. Next base: position 5,545 of record CANMSW010000135.1, read on the forward strand.
CGGCGACCACTTTCTCGAATCCCGCTGCAGAGCGGCGGGTCGGGGTGTGGGTTTGGCCCTGTATTCCGGTTCCGCGGGAAGAGCGTTGTGAGCCCTTTCCTGCGCTGCGAACCCGGGTCCCGATTTTCTCAGTGAGAACCACGTCGAGTACATCGTCGATCGTCTTCACTGGGATGAACTCGAGTTTTTGGCGATATTCTTCTGGAATATCTTCCAAGTCCTTTTTGTTCTTATCGGGAATGACTACTGTTTTGATTCCGTGTCTCATTGCTGCCAGGGCTTTTTCTTTGAGTCCCCCAATCGGAAGAACTCGGCCAGTTAGAGTAATTTCGCCGGTCATCGCGACATCTTTGCGGATCGGAATTCCGGTTAACCGCGAGATGATAGCGGATGCCATCGTAATCCCTGCTGAAGGGCCATCTTTTGGAATAGCACCTTGAGGAAAGTGGACATGGATGTCGGTTTCACTGAAGACTTCTTCATCGATACCGAAGTCTTCGGCTCTCCATTTAATCAATCCGAGCGCCGCTTGTCCGGATTCCTTCATGACCTCACCGAGTTGTCCGGTGAGCATGATGCCGCCTTTTCCGCGAGTCGTGGTGGTTTCCACGTAGAGGATCTCTCCTCCGACGGAGGTCCAGGCGAGACCGGTTGCAATGCCGACTTCATCTTTTTCCTGCTCGTCCTCTCGGAGATAAGGTGCTGGCCCGAGAAACTTGTAGACCATGTCGCGATCTACTGTCGTTTTCTCGGTTTTACCCTCTGCGACAAAGCGAGCGGTTTTCCGGCATACTGAAGCGATGTTTCGTTCGAGGTTACGAAGACCTGCTTCGCGAGTATATTGCGAAACGATAGTTCGGAGTGCGTCGTCGGTAACCTCGATGTTGTCGGTTTTGAGGCCGTTTTCCGTAGTCTGCTTCGGTACAAGATATTTACGGGAGATGAAGAACTTCTCTTC
>CANMSW010000136.1 GCA_947500275.1 Bacteriovoracaceae bacterium
GCCCACGCTGAAAGCAGGATTTTTTCAAAGGCCGAGGTCGTTTTGACCAGCCAAGACGCTCTTCAATGGACTAGCCCGGCCCGGACTGCGGCTGGCCATACTCTCCGACTCTCACAAAAAGACGCCCGCCTATTTTGCGCTGAAAATCACGCGCGCCTTCCCAGCACCCAAGACTTGAGGCGCCTCAATGAGTCTCCTTCCCAAGAGGCCCTCCGCTACGTGAAGGCCCTCGCCCATTTCGAAACACCCATTGTCTGGACGGACGAGAATCGAAGCGATGGCGACTACTGGGCAGTCGGATTTAACCTGAAGCTAGGACAGCCCGAACTCAGGCTTTTTTGGGATGATGAATATCCTGCCGTTTGCGTGCTTTTTTAAGAGAACCGACTCCTGAAGCCCTCTCGGATTCGCTCACCTTTTTAGAGTCACAAGCACTTCCACATTTCGCGCCTGCGGGAAAAAATCGTAAGGCACGAGTCGCTCGAGCTGAAAACCGCCGTCGTTTACGAGCGCACGGACATCACGCGCCAAGGACTCAGGACTGCACGATAAGAGTGAGATCGCCGCGATTCGACTTTCGCCTTGGAGCCAACGAAGCACTTCAGGCTCAAGCCCCATTCGCGGAGGATTCAGGTAGACGGCCACTCGTTTAGATTTTTGAATCCAGTCCTGAATCTGGGGCAGCCGCTCTGAACATTTCCCCTGAAGGACTTGGGCTTTCGGTGCATTCATCCGTGCTAATCGAACCGCCTCGCCACTCAACTCAATACCGAGGACTGGTAGATCACCCCAGCGCCGCAACGATGCGCCGATCCCGCAATACAGATCGACGCCGATATCAGGCTGCGCCGTCACGATTGACGCGAAGGCTTCTGTCAAAGATTCCGCATGGAGCGTGGGAAGGAGCTGAAGAAAAGCCGACGGACCATGAGTGAAACCCGCCACTTCGGATTGCTCACGCCCCCAGATCAAGGTCCCCCCTGACGAAGAAAGCACCCGGTTTCCGGCGGACGGATGAAAGTCGATGAAGACGCCCTCGAAACCGGCCTCATCCCAAAGAAGAGCTGCCACTCGTTTCACTGTGGCATCGGCAACCTCGGCGCGCTTCGCTTTCACGACCAGGGTCACAAGGGCGCCGCTGATCACCGCGTGAGTCAGAGGTAAAACGCCAGCACCGGGTAACTGCGTCGTCATCAGGCGCATCCCGGCTCGAATCCGCGCCGTGTGCACAGGGCAACTAGATATCTCGATCACTGGGGGTTTTTCTTTGAAGTCGCGCGGGTTTTTCTTCCGACCCCTAAGGCCCACTTTCCAGCGACGCTCAGCTTCGAGCCAATCCAGAGCGAGCACCGCGCGGTCCCGATAATTCAGCCGATCTTGGTCCGAAACCGAACGAATAGATTCGAGTCGATGCGTAAAGCTTCCCAAATGAAGCCTAACGAAGGCTTCTTTTTGAGCCAAACTCTCTTCCCGCGACCATTCGCGATGCGGACAACCCAGGCACTCCTGAACGCAACCTGCGGGCAGAGGATTGACCGGGAGCACTCGTTTAGTTCTGAGCAGGTCGACAGAAATTCGCGAGACTCTGTCCGTCTGTCAGAGGAAACTCGCGCTGTTCGCCGCGAGCTAAGTCCTTCACAAGGAGCATTCCGCGCGCGAGCTCTGCTTCACCCAACAAGACCACGAAACGGGCACCGTGTTTCGTGGCAAGCTTCAACTGTGCGCCAAAGCCCCCGATTTCAAGAGGAGTGATCACACTGAGCCCCATGGACCGGAGTTCACGGCAAATCTGCTGGGCTGTTGCAAGCATTTCCATCTTTGGGAGAGTCACGAGCACGTCGACCCCGGCCGACAACTGAGGAAGCAGGCCGTGGGTCTCGATGAAATTTCTGAGCCCCACATCCCCCATTCCGAATCCCACTCCCGACATTGGGAAGTTTCCGAAGAGGCCAAGCAAATTATCGTACCGACCGCCACCGAAGAGGGCGCGTCGATTTTCGGGAGAGATATCAAAAATCTCGAACACGGTTCCCGTGTAATAATCCAGCCCGCGCATGATCATCGGGTCAAAGACCGCTTGCTCGGCGAAACCTGACGCCCCGAGAAGATCAAAAAGCCGCACAAGCTCATCCAAACCTTCGCACGGACAATCGGATTTCAATTGTTCGAGGCTCGCCTTAAAGAAACTCTCCATGCGGGAGCGAGTCGAATCGGAAACGCCCAGCTCACTCAAGGATTTCGCATAGGCGTCCTCGCCCATCTTTTCTCGGGCATCGATGACTTTGCTGACCTTCAAAGCTAATTCAGCAGGAAGTCCCAGCACTTTTCCGAAAAAGTGATCCATGAGTTTCCGGTTATTGATCCGAACGGCGACGAATTTCTAGCCCCCAAACTCCTTCATCAACTCGAGCGCAATTTGAATCACTTCGGCATCGGCCAGAACCCGGTCGCCCCCCAAAACGTCCACATTCAATTGCCAATGCTCACGCAAGCGGCCCCGCTGCGGGCGTTCATAGCGCCAGAGGTTCGGGATGCTGAACCAGCGCACGGGCTTCGGGAGTTCATGAAATTTTCCGGCCACCATGCGCGCCATGGTCGGCGTCATCTCGGGCCGCACGGCGAGCTTGCGTTCGCCGCGATCCATCAACCAATAGAGCTGCTGATTGACGAGCTCCTCACCACTTTTCGCGGCATAGAGTTCAAAAGGCTCCAGCATCGGACCATCGTACTCTTGATATCCCCAACGAGCGAGCACTCGCCGCAGGTTTTCAAACATCCAGCGCTGCACACGAAAGTCTTCGGGATAAAAATCGCGGGTCCCTTTGTAGGGCTGAGTCGAGAGGTACTGGGCCATAGGCTCAGGAGTCTGTCACAGGATGGGCCTGAGCATCAACGGGCTGCCTCGAATCCCGTGCGGGTTAATTTGCCTGCGACTGAAGAAGTACCCAAGGCTGCACGACGACTGTTAGGAATTTTACCTGGGACGCAGCATTCCAGCTCTCCAGCTGCCCAAGAGTAGGCTTCGAAAGGAGGCCCTGCGTAATCCACTTTCCCACTTTTTCGGATTGATCGAGCGCGAGGATCACGCCGACGTCTAAGAGATCGAGCGTTTGCGAGACCACGATCACGGCCTCACGGTCTTGGTGCGGTTTAATTTCGGACCAAGGCACCAGCCCGACAGACTCTTCCAGTTGTTTCCGAATTTCAGCTTCCGAAAGGTGAGGTTTCGCCATGCCGAGTCCCGTTATCCGTTTCGGGCGCAGCGCTCAAGATCCATCGCCGATCATCGACGTACGGTCAGGGGGCGGGGTGGCGATCGGGGCGCCCCAGAGTGCCGATTGATAACTTAAATTAACAACCTAGCAGCGGTCGAAAGAAAATTTCCGCCGTCGTTCAACGTCCGGGTTCCCTCACCCTTAACCCACTACTCCAGAGATCCGAGGTGGCCTTGGCTTATCTGGTTTCTGTGTCGTGCTCATACCAGCCTAACTAGCTCAACTTTGTGCGCTGCGTTACTGAGAAAAACCGGCGGAATCCCCCGTAGGGTCCGCAGGGACACTCTGAATTATTCCCAAGAGTTACCGTAAAGTAGAGAATGGAGGTTCCCTAATTTGACATCAAAACGGCTTATTCTGAAGCTTGCGCTGATTGCAGGAGTGATCACTGGGGGAACCAGTGGTTGCTTCACTGCGAGCTTTTTTAACCCCTCCACCCCAGGCCCCCTGGCGCTCACCGACGGGGATGAGGAAATTAAAGGCGTCGCCTTTCAGTTTGATAGCAATACACCCAGTGAATCGCTTCACCTGTTCTCACCTCAATTCAGCATCACAGCCAGTAGTGATGTCGCCGTCTCATCTGTCTGCGTAAAAGAAGGAAACGACTGCAACCTCTGTACAACGATCACACCCGGCCAATCTTTCACCTTATCCTCAAGCTCTGGATTGAAGAACGTTTCACTGCAAGCGACGGACACGGATGGAAATGTCGGCCCCTGCCAACACTACACGATTCGATATACGAACCTCGAAGCCCCTGAGCCCGCTGTTGCGGGTTCCGGCGACTTCTCAGATCGCATCTATTTCGACGGGAGTCGAGGCTGCGAGAACAAGGACCCTCTTGGCTCGGATTGTATACCTGGCGGATTTATGAAGCGGGTCAAGACCGCTTATGAATCGTGCGATGGACTGATCCTTGAGGACACGAACGGCTTCTTCAATTGGAGCTGCAGCGTGGTGGATGGTTTTGCTCAATTCCTGGGGAAGCTGCGATACGGGTCGAAAACGGGTGAATTTACTCTCAAAGACTTCATCGAAGAGAGCTCAAATCAATTCTTGCAGAACTCTCTTGTGCTCACCGAAAATGGAACCCCCCACAACAGTGCAACTATGAGTTCCGCGTGGTGGAGCGACCCGATTGTGGACGCGCCTTCCGCTCAAGTCACAACACAAACTCTCAACACACCCAACACCATCTATTATCTAAAAAGTAGCCAGACCACGTCCCACGGTTACTTTATCTACGCCCATGGGATCAGCCTCATCGCCAACGACGGCGTAACCCTCACAGTTGCTGCAGGCATTAACAACCCATGCTGGGTGGGCATGATCACACAAAACTGTCTTATTGCGGTTATGGTATCGTGGAATACGCTCATCGAACTCCCCATTATCGACGGCGATGGGGCCATTCAAAACGGATTAGGAATTTCGGGAAGTACGAACACTTTTGTTTTCGGCGGCACAATCCGAGAGATGACACAAAGCGGTGTCGTAGCTACAGATGACATCAGGACGATGATGGACGAAGTAACGACTACCCTTACAAGCGACGCCGGCCTTCACTCCAATAATTCAACGGGTCTCCGAGTTCACTACTTTAAGGCGGACAACGCATTCTACGGGATACGACTTCAGGGTGCGGACCATTTCGGAATTTCCGAATTCCGAGCCTCACAGATCGCTGACTCGGGGCTCTCGATACAATCATCTAACTCCGATCTCTCGGGCCACGGCTACCTTGCAAACATACGTATATCAAACTCATTTAATGGAATCCACATTCGAGAATCTGCCAATATTCATGCAGTAGAACTCCTACTGAACGACCTGACTCACGGTATTTGGATTCGAAAAAACAGCAAAAACATCGATATGATGCAAGGAACAATCGCAAGAACGATTAATTATGGAATTCGTCTTGACGAAGAAACCACCACCATCTCAAGCGGAATCACGTTTAATAATTTCGCAATCCCGAGTTCCGGTGAATCTATCTATATTGCCGGAAATAGCAATTGGACCCCCGCAAAGTTTCATTTACGCGACATCGTGACCGGCACATCGACTAGCGCCATTTCGATCGCAGACGAATACTACGAGATTGACCTAACTGGAAGCTTCCTCACCGAGACAGGGGCAAACTGTCTAGATACAGGGGGCCACTCCAATCTAAATACCGGCCTTTGCAGCCAAGGCGCGTCCTCGAGTGGGCTTCCCGTCTATAGCCAAACAAGCGATGGCCTCGGTAACGCTTTCGTGGGCGTGCCTAACGTGAAAGATACGGGCAACACCTCCTCAGGGCTCAGCAACACCAATCAACTCCCTTATGCATCCGTCACTGATTGGTTGAACTTTATGACCAGTTGGCGAGCTTGGATTCAGCATGGAGCCAGTTTGTTTCCCGACACGCCTGCCGCAACCGACGTAAAATGTGAAGCGTCAAACGACTGCAAAATTTTTGATTTTGGGCTCAAATCGCAAGGTGCCGGAAATTTATTAAGAAACCGCTCACTCGCAGTGACAGGCTATAACGCCACGACCGGGAGCACCTCGATGCCGACCCGAGATTTCGCACACACCGTTGCACAGGGTTCTGAAATCGCGCCAGCGCTCGGGGTGAAGTGCCCGAGTCACCTTCTCGGGAATCTCTTGAACACGAATCTCATCACGATTCCTGAGATCTATACGGGGCGGGGCGCCCAAACTGTTCTGAAGACTGCGGTCGAAGTCTTGTTTGATCACGTTGGGGATGACGATGGCTGGTGTGAGCTGGGAGAAACGTGTAATTACACTCCGAACTTCGGTTACTTCCAAGGACAGCCTGGGAGTGGATTTGGTTACTGCGATCAAAGTGGTGACTCGGTTCTGGACTTAAGCAATGACGACTTTAAAGTTCAAGGTTATGGAGCCCAGGGCTTCTCTCTCTAACGCGTGAATGGATCTCAAATGCTTCGAATTGCACTCGCTCAAATTGCCCCTTCGGAAGACCGATATCAAAATCTTTCCCAGGCTCGGGACCTCCTTCAGCAGGCGATGGACCGAAAAGCCGACTTGGTCGTCTTTCCGGAGCATTTCTCGTTCTTTAGCCCCGACTCCGAACGTCTCAAAAAAGAGGCCCGAGAAAAGAAAACGAGCGTTGCAGTGGAGTCGCTCCA
>CANMSW010000137.1 GCA_947500275.1 Bacteriovoracaceae bacterium
CATTCAAAACGAGTTCATGCGTCGAATTATAGAGAGCACGATCATAGAACTCTTTCCAAACTTCCATTTCATTTCCAACGGGCACAAACGGATCAGGTATATCAAATGCTTGAACTTCTTCGCTATTCACACGACCGCGTCGAAGATTCGCAAAGGTCCCCAATGAGTCGTACGCCTCAACGAAATCGACGTACATTTTCTTGAGATTTTCGGCTTCAGTGCGCTCACGCTGAAGCCAAAGCTGAATGTCAGCTTGTTCACGAAGCTTAGAGCGTTGGAGCTCACGGAGACGAATATCAAGCGCAGCGCGATGCTCCGCGGATCCCGAGTTCGCGCGGTCCAGTCGAATGAGGGACTCGCGCTCAGTCAGTCGCTCAAGTGACTCTCGATGCTGACGTACCTGCGCTTGATAGCTCCGAAGATTGTCTTCGGCTAAGTCGATGACCGACTTGGATTTTCTTCCGGCGAAAGTTCCGCCCCCCAGGTCCTTGAGGCGGGAAACCACTCGGAGCATTCGCTTTTCGGCTTCGTTCACAATTCCATTGAGCTTCAGTCTTTCGGCCGCAACTCGGCGCGCTTCGAGGTAATCGGCTTCAATGAGAAGGCCGCTCAGATAGCGGTCCGTTTGTTCCGCAGTTTCGCGATTCAAGGCCTCATAGAGTGCGGGTCGCTCCTGTGCGAACGCCTTCACTACTAGACGCATCCGAGTGTACTCGTTCAGGACATCGAGGAGCCGATTCAACTTCCGAACGAGGACCAAGTCATTTTCAGTAAACGTTTTTCCGGCTAGCCCAAAGAGTCTGGCAGCTTCCGCATCTGAAATAGTAAAGGCCTTAAAATAGACGGTATAAAGGCGGAAGCGCTCCGCCAGCTTGAATCGGAATCTCTGTTCGAGAATCGAAAGATCAGGCAAGCCCTGATTCGGTCCAGGAATCGAGACTCCTTCCGTAGGTAGCGAAGGGACTTCGGAATCACTCGCGTGAACTCCCGACTCTCCCCTCAGGAACTCGTCTCGCATCCGAGCGATATCGGCCCGGCCCCGAGGGACTCTCAAGAACTCTTCTGATTGCAGGAGTAAGTCTTCAATCGCACTCGAGGTCAGCTGACGCTCTGCGAAGGTGCGCAAAAGGGCCCGTTCTTCCTGACTCAGGGCTTCACCCGCTTCGAGCCTGGCCGCACGACCATTTCTTTGGCGGAGCTCACCAAACTCCCGCTCCAGACTCTGGAACTCTTCAGCCAAACGATCCCGGAGGGCCGCGTTCTGTTGCCATTGCATTCGCTGCAGGAAGCTCCGAACTGTCGCGTCGGAAGCCTGTTCCACGCCAACTGCCGTTACCCGAGTGAGAATTCGAGCACCTGGCTCACTCGTCATGAGGACTTCACGAACGATGCGCTCGCTGAAAACAGTGGGGATCTCCCCTGCCAAGGCCACCGAGTGGCCCAAAACCTGCCCTAGATTTGGGGCGTTTCCGACCGGAACCCCGATGGCGGATGAGAGCGTCAGACCAAGAGAAGCCAAAGCTAACACTTTGAAATTTAATGACTTCATTGTTTTCTCGGGGGCCCAATTCAGACTGAGAGCGGTTTTCATGAGCGAGGAGATGCAACGAGTTAACGCTAAGTGTCAAATACGATTTCACGGTGAGACACACTTCATGCTATTCGCCAACCCAGGAGGCCCCTCAACCTATGAAGACCGTCATCGAGCCCACTCGCCCTCTGCCTCCAAACCTTGCGGGGAACGAAGCAACGGGGATCCAAGCAGGCGAGCCCGTTGCCCAGTATGAGCTGGGGCCCTATCGGAACTTCGTCTACTTGGCGATCGACTGGTTCGAAAGGAGCGCCCTGTGGATCGATCCTTCTGAGGAGATCGATGGCGTCCTGCATGATCTTCAATCCCACCGAATCGAGTTGAAAGGGATAGTCCTGACCCACAGCCATCACGACCATATCTCAGGCGTTCCCGGACTCCTTCTGCTTTTTCCTCAGCTTCCGCTGTACGTTCACCCGGCTGATGCGCATCGACTCGGAGAGAATCTGCGATCCACCCTGAAAGAGATTCAGGACGGTGATCTCATTTCGATATCAGGCAATGGAGCCGACTCCTTGGCGCTGCAAGTGATTCACGCCCCAGGACATAGTGCCGGGGAACTCTGTCTGTCGTTTACTGCGAACCAGGACCGCTATCTTTTTACGGGCGACACGCTCTTCATCCGAGATTGCGGTCGTACCGACTTGCCCACGGGGAATGATGCGGAAATGTTTGCGACCCTTCAGCGGCTCAAGAAGTTACCGAGCGAAACAATTATTTTGCCAGGACATCATTACACTCACGAGTGCGCGAGCCGCCTCGAGAGTGAGCTCCAACTGAGTCCCCCCCTCCTCAGTAAGACGATTGAGGAGCTAGCCGCACTGTGATCCTCAGCAAATACGCCCTAAAAAACGACCTCATCTTGAGTCTCATCCTGCACTCATTAGGGCTCGGGATCGTTCTCTTGCCGCGATTTGCGCCAATCAACCGCAAGCCTAACGAGACCCTCGAAGTCAACGTTTCAGCACTCAGAGCTCCAGCGGTTCCCCCGAAGCTGAGCCGAGACGCTCAGCCAAAGTTAAAAACGAGTCCAGCCCTGGAGAGTTCAGAAGAGCTTACCAAAACGGAGCAAGGAGTTAAGAACGCCGCAAGGGCAGAGAAAACCACGGCTGAGCCAAGCCGCGAGACCGCCGTCCTTCAAACGTATGCGATGCAAGCTCGCGCCCGAATCCAAAGTCTTCTGGCTGAGGAAGAATCGGCGGCGGCAAAACGAACAAACCGATCTCCGACTCTGAAAAAGAAGGCGACCTTCAGGCTGACCATCGGCCTCGGAGGAAGCATAACGAGGATCGAACTTGAGGACTCAAGCGGTTCAAAGGAGTGGGATCAGGAGATCTTAGCGATCATACAGAAAGCCGGGGCTTTCGGCCAACTGCCTGCTGGAATTCCAGAGCTCTCACTCAGGCTCCCAGTGATGCCGCGCCAGACAACGACCCACAAGTGAGTCACTGTCTAGCGCGATATCAGAGAACTGTTTAATTAATTACTGCACTTTAATTACTGTAGCATCCCACGAAGCACCAAGATCTGACGATCGAGTAGCTCACGATTCGAAGTGTGCTCCTTCTCAATCTGCTTCACAGTGACAGCGACCGTATCGCGCACTTGCTTCATGGCTCGATCCTTCACGAGTCCGGAACCAAAGGCTCCGGGAGTCACAAAGTTGTAATAGGCGAGAAGAGTACCAGTCCCTAAAGCTTCGAATTTTGCATAGCCCGTCGACGCTTTCGTCGACGTCGCGCGCACTAAGTTCCACTCAACCTGATAGGAAGAGCCATTGTCGTAAGAGCTCACGACATCACGGACCGTGTACGCCTCGTCAGAAAGAACGGGCACCGAAAGAAGGTAATCCACTTCGAATGAATTTTTGGACACCCGCTTTGAAATCTTCGATTTCTTCAGGTTTTCGACGTAGGTCGAGGCCAATTCAAAATCAGCAAAGACTGCCGCAGACTCCTCAGGGGTCGCCGAGACGCGCTGATAAACCCACACTTTTGGCCAAGCCGAGCCTACAGCTTCTTGCATCACGACCACGGGTTGCCCACTTTGGATCTTGTTCTTTTGATCCGGGGTCAGGCCATCGTAGATCCCTGCTGTCGCCGCTGCGATTCCTGTGAACAGGACGCAGCTCACAAGCGCAAATACTCCCAATGCACGTTTCAGTCGAATTCGAATTGTCGGATGCATCTCTCGAGTCTCCCAGGGAATCATCCCTCAGTGATTGAATGCCAGAACGGGTAACCTTGCTGGGCCTCCTCGATCAAGCGGTTTTCACCCGGCAAAATTTACCCATTTAGAACCCCTCGTCTGCAACCGAAACGCAGTGTGAAGCAAGGAGGCTTCTCATGCGCTCAAGAGTTCAATCGCCGGTCTATCGTTGGGTTCCCTATCTTTCCGCAACCGTCCTCGCCGCTTCCTTGAGCGGGTGCCGCTTTGGAAACTACGTCGCGGATCAGAATACTTCAGCAGCGACCGCTGATCCGATTTCCGGTTATTACGAGACCGAAGCAAGCGCACTCGCCTTCTGCGCCGCAGGAACGACGACCAACTGTGTCTCGGCCGCTTTGACGGAAATTCCATCCCTTGTGAAAGCAGTGGTCACCAATCCTGTGATCCTCTACCTCACAGACGCAAGCACCGGGGAAGGATACCTCGTTGCATCCGACGGCTCCGACTACTCGCTCCCCACTAGCTTCTCGAGTACCTCCCTCATTAGTTATTCGGGATCAACCTCTGCCGACACGCTTTGGGATGACGCAGCCTGCACGACGAGCATCCACATTGAAGAAAGCGGGAGTATTTCCAAAACAGCTTCAGCGTCCGAAACATCAACGGGACTTCCTCTTTCGGGTAGCGTCTCGCTCACCCTCTCTTTCATTCAGTCTTTTGATGGGGACTGCTCCCCATCCCTCACGGCCATGAAAGCTTGCCTTGAAGACCCGGCCCAATGTGGTGGAGCCACCAGCGAGGAAGACGCTCAATACCAGGAAGCGGTCCAAAGCTTCTTCGCGCCCTACGTGAATGCGGGCGCTATGACTGCAGATGACATTCCGTCGCTCAGCTCAATCGCTTATGAAGTCACGTTTGATTGAGAGAAGATCCCGCTGAAGGGGCCCGCACCCTTGCCAAAGGGCGGGTCTGCGGTCATAAAGAAAGCAAATAGCCCTTGAGGACTTCTCCATGCGTCTCTCCAATCGACTCGTCTTTGCTTCAATGAATGTTGGCAAGTTCCGAGAATTTGAAGCCATTCTCAAAGCCTGGCCAGACCTGGAACTCATTCCGGCAGAGACCGTTCTCCGAAACCCCGCTAAACTTGGATTCGTTGAAGTTCACTCGACCTACCTTGAGAATGCGGCCGCTAAAGCGCGCTTGGCTAATCAAGGCTGCCACTACCCTTGCCTTGCTGACGACACCGGGCTCGAAGTCGAGGCCCTGAATGGTTTGCCCGGCGTAAAGACGCATCGTTACGCTCAATTGCCCCCAGGGGAGCGATCGCAAAGCGCCCAGGATGAGGCGAACGTGCGGAAACTTTTGGATGAGCTTCGCGGAAAAACGCAGCGAAATGCCCGTTTCGTTACCACCCTTACATTGGTCGTTGAGGGGATTTTGATCCACGCCACCGGAGTGCTTGAGGGAACGATTGCCGACTCACCTCGTGGAATCGATGGCTTTGGCTACGACCCGATTTTCATCCCAAAAGGCTCACAAAAGACCCTGGCCGAGATGAGCGCGACCGAAAAAAACTCGGTCTCCCATCGATTTTTGGCGGCTCAGAACCTCATGGCCCAGCTTCAAGCTAAAGGCATTGTGCTCGCGAAACCTTAAACTGCAGCGGAACTTGACCCAAAGAGACGCGCCATGTTAGCCCGGCGGCATTCTTAACCGCTAAGGGGTAGTTATGCGCTTCAGAATGTTTGCGTTGCTCTTGGGTCTCATCACTCTCGCACCTTGGAGCCCGTCGGCTACTGCCGAAGAAACTAAGGCAGAGTATCCAAAACTTCCGTCCATTCGAGACTTGGCACCCACTTATATTGGAACAGGACATACGCAAGCTAAACTCATCTTCGAGGCCATCCTCGAATGGCCCATTCAAAGCGCGACGTCGCCCATCCCTACTGAATCGATCATTCAGCAAAAGATAAGAACCCAACTCCCCTACTTGATTGGCCCGTTCCATCGGTCGACCCAGGCCGCAGTTTACGGCGACCAGACCGTAAAAATCCTTTCAAAGGAGCGCTTAGCCAAGCGTTCGCTTGCTGGCCCTGGTATCCGAGTGCGTTACCTATACGAAGGCACGATCTTGCTCGATCAAGATATCGCGTCTGAAAATGGGTTCGAAGTCCTTCTGCCAATCCAGTTAGAAGGCATCTACGAGAAGCAGAAAAAATCTGGAAAGTCCGTCTGCACCGAAGGTAAAGATTCCGGCATCTACTATTTCTTCTACCACTGGGATCCACGAGCCGACGATTGTAACCTTGAACTCGGCACTGACTTCCAAGCGATTCAAGCCGACTTCCAGCGCAGCGAAAATACGACCCAGACCTATCCTGAATACGACCGCCTGGTGAACGATAAAGGCGAGATCGATATCAGCGTTTTCTTTGGAAAAGCAGAATACTCACGTAAAATTCTGAATCCGCGCACGGACACTGACTGGGGGGCGCGCGACTTCTCGAGTTTCACGCAAATGCTCAGGTCCAAAGGCTACGAAGTTGCCGTTTGGGACCAGAGCCAAATCCGAAAACGGGCTCCATCCGGGGAAATTCCCGTCGTTGAGACGTACAGCCGTAAGTTTGGAAATACGACTTTCCGCGTGACCGTCTTTTTTGG
>CANMSW010000138.1 GCA_947500275.1 Bacteriovoracaceae bacterium
ATCCCGCACCGAGAACCTGAGTGAATAGAAATGATCAGTTCCATCTGTTGTATTCGTAAAACCGGTTAAATCCTCTTTCCCAGAGTCCAAATCAAAACGATCAAAAACTTCATTCGCCGTCGCGAATGTGGAATCCGATATCTCTGGAACCGCGCCATCGGCACCGACGACGATTAGTTTTTCTAAGGGCACGTTCGCCGAGGTCCCTTCATCATCAAACGCGGTGGACAACTTGATTTCGCCGTCCCCAGGCTCATAGACACTGCTCATCGATGGACAGCTAAAAACAGGCTCCTTAGCGTGCAGACTCACTGTAATATCATCACTTTTTTCGGTTGCCGTGTCCGGATCCAGACTTGAGGTCGCATCGTCAGAAAGCCCCACGGCAAAGGTCAGATTCATCGTGGTAGGAAGAATCGACGTTGGAGCGTCCACGGAGCCCGCAGTGCATCCAACTGACGGAGTGCCAGGCGCCTGAGCATAAACGATTGCACAAATATCGCTCGGGTAAATTCCGAGCTCTACCGAAGTGACGGCAGTCGAAGAGGTCGTCGAGTGGGCCGCAAGGTAATAGGTGTTACTGTCCGCTACAACATCATCCTGGCAACGCGAGCTGGTACAAGCTGAGCCATCGACTGTGGCAATCGGCACTGGGATCAGGTCCCCCCCGTTTTGAGCGGTGGCAAACACGGTGATGACTAAATTCTTCGAAGTATCTGAATCAGAAAAAATTGCTGAGGAGGTGACCTTAAATTTAAGGAGCTGATCCCCCGATGTGTCAGTCGCCTGCCCGACCGATAGATCGAAGTTCTGGTACCCATCCTCTTCGTCCATAATCCCGGAGAACGCTGCATCTGCGGAGAAGTAGATGATGTTGTCGTCTGTGATACTGTAGGGATCGACTGCCTCCACTGTCACGGTAGCTTGCGCCGACCAAGAAAAGCAGGTCAGAGCAGCCACCGAAACTAAGTGGATTGTCTTAGTGCTGAGATCGAATAGCCTGAACCAGTTTTTCGCCGATTTGAATCGCATTGAGTGCCGCCCCTTTTCTCAGGTTATCGGAGACTACCCATAGGTTCAAACCGTTCTCGAGCGACTCATCCCGGCGAACGCGCCCAACATAAACCGGATCCTTCCCAGTGGCACCCTCAGGCACGCCCTCAGGGTTTGAAGGCTCTTCATGGACAACATTGAGAGGATATAAATTTCGTGAAGGGTCATCCTTTAATTCAACCCCTTCCTGCTCACTGAGAGCCTCCATGACGGCTGTGAGCTCAAACGAACGTTCTGTCTCAATATTGACGGATTCCGCATGGCAAGAAAATGTCGGAACACGGATCGCCGTAGCGGTGATCCTTAGGTTGGGAACTCCGAGAATCTTACGGCTCTCGTCGATCACCTTGCGTTCCTCGCTCGTGTATCCATCAGGACGAAAACCACCGATGTGTGGGATACAGTTGAAAGCAATTTGATGCTGAAGAACGGAGGGGGTGACTGGATGTCCGTGGAAAATCGCGTTCGTTTGAGTCCGCAACTCATCCATCGCGGCGGTTCCTGCACCGCTCACGCTTTGATACGTTGAAACCACCACGCGCTTGAGCCCCCAGCGCTCAAGAATGGGTTTGAGCGCGACGACCAACTGGACCGTTGAGCAATTGGGGCCCGCAAAGACGCGATCTTTCCAGGTTCGAACTCCACCCGCTGCAGCCCGCTTCGTTATTTCGTGGGAGTTGATCTCGGGAACCAGCAAAGGAACTTCGGGATCCATGCGGAAAGTTGCTGAGTTATCGATGACCCACGCTCCGGCTTGAGCCGCTAATGGAGCCCACTCCCGAGAAACAGCATCCGAGGCATCAAAAAACGCAAAATCGACCCCTTCAAAACAGCCCGGCTCCATCACTCGGCAGGTCCAAGACTTCCCTGCCCACTCGATCTTGCGTCCGGCGGAACGCGCCGATGCAAGGGGGATCAGTTCGCTGACTGGAAAATTGCGCTCTAACAAAATGGCGAGGAGCTCTCGCCCAACTGCTCCAGTTGCCCCAACGACTGCTACTCGAAACCCTTGCTTCGACATTGATCTTACTCCCTTAGTTTTCGGACAGAAGGTTCAAGGCTGCGTCCCAGTCCTCAGGGGCGCATGACCTTTTTCGGTATTCACGAGCCCATCCTTTTCAGAGCTCACTTGAACTCCCGAAGCGGGCTGCAGAGGAATCCCTCGAACCACCCGCCATAAATTCCAAAGCAAACCGGCGACCACATAAAACGATAGAACCCCAAAAAGTGCATATTCGGGTCGCGCCGCGATTAAAATCATCGAAACCACGCCCAACATCAGGATTCCGAAGCTTGCCCGTGAACGCCAATTCAGCTCCTTAAAGGACGGAAACGGAATGGTACTCACCATCAACAGCGCACAAGTCAACGTGAGTGCAAAAATCACAATAGAGAGGATCGTCCCATCGGTAGGCCATTCCACTTCGGCTGTAAAAAGTTTGAACGTGGCCAAAATTCCGGCCGCCATTGGGATCGGCAGCCCCTGAAAGAAGCCCTTAGGGAGTGACGAGGTCGTTACGTTAAAACGAGCCAGACGAAGGGCTCCACAGGCTAAGAACAAGAAAGCGATCATCCAGCCCATGCGCCCATAGGTCTGCAAACCCCACTGGTACATCAGGACTGCTGGACCCATTCCAAAGGAAATCAGATCCGAAAGGCTGTCATATTCCACTCCGAACTGACTGGTCGCCTTCGCCATTCGGGCAATCCGTCCGTCCAACGTATCAAAAATGGTGGCGGCGATAATGGCCCAGGCCGCGGTTTGCAGGTCCCCTTGCATCGAGGCCACAACAGAATAGAAGCCGCAGAACATATTTCCGGTCGTGACGATATTGGGGACAATGTAGATTTTTCGCATCGGACAGTCAGTTCCTCGAAGGGATCAAGATTTAGCCTCAGTGCTACCGCCCGTTGCCCATGTTTTCAACCTGCAGGGCGCCTGAGCTCGGGTTAACTCCCCCGCCCAAAAGGAGCGCGACACCGACCACCACCGCAATCACCCCAAAGGCACGCCGAAACGAAATCTCTTCAGAGCGATTAATCCAGGCCAGTGGAACCGCAAGCACGGGCGCCAGGGAAGAAAGCGTCGATCCGAGAGCCAGTGGCGAGTGGGCAAGACCATAGGCGAAAAACAAGGACCCGCCGAACGCTTCGAATGGAAAGACCCAAAAGGAGCGCCCCACGTTGGCATCGCGTAACCAAGGCCTCCAGGACACTCCCGTTTCGGATCGAGCCACAGATCGACGCCCCTCCGACCACCAACCCACGAGCCCACAAAAAGCTAGGGCCAGGGCCATGCGAATCACGTTCACCCAATGAACCGGGAGATCACTGCCTGCTTGCGCCACCGAGAACGAGTTCATAGCCCATAGAAAGGAAGTGATCGACGCGAAGAGTACCCCCCGAACTGTGCGACCTTGCAAGGCCGCGCTCTTTCCGCCCGTTTGAGCGCCAGCCAAAACGGTGAAAATGACGCCCCCGAGCGTCAGCACTAGGCCAAGCCACTGAACAGGGCGCAACCATTGATCGCCGCGGATAACGCCCAGCAAGACGGTCCAGATTGGATAGATTGACGCCACGGAAAGTGCGCCTGGCACACCCAGGTCCCGCGTTGAGGTGAGAAACAGAAAGTCTGCTAGGCCGTAGCTGGCAATCATTGAAAGCAAGAGCCAGCCGACGTGCTGCAGAGTGATGGCATGAACCGATTCAACACCATGCAGAGAGATCGCCATCAAAAGGAACATGGGCAGAGCAACCGAGGCTCGTGTGAAGTTGATTCGAAATGCCGAATTCCGGCGGGAGAGACGTGAATAAGTTTCACTCCCCACTGCCCAGGTCAACGAAGAGAGAAGGGCACTCAGGGGCCCAAGCCAAATGAATGCATTACCCAGATCTTCCATCCCTATGCGCCCCGTGTTGGGCCAGCACGGAGAAGCCCGGCCTTTAGCTTAAGCTCAGCGTCTGAGGCTCGGATATATCGAGGATGAACGGCGAGCGGATCCCTTGCGAGCCCGGCTTGATAAGCCTCCCAGGTCAACAGGGCGACTGAGCGCCCTTGGATGCCGTGGGAAAAGGGATGAGGGAGGTCTATTCTTCTGTCTTTCGGCAATCCGGCCCATGCTTCAGGATACCGATCCGCGCCATCACCCAGGGCAATCCAATGTCCTGTGCTCCCGAGCTTCTTATTGATCGCGTTCATCAGGTCATCCGGCCTCAGAACAGCCTCCTCGACCCCCCGAGCCCAAAGCCCGGGATAATCTCCATCCGACCAGGACACGCAGCCCGCAACGCTCCGCGCCTGCCCGTGAAGAACAAAAAGCTCCCCTTTGCATGCGTCCGTTGCCGCTACAATGATCGGCGAACTCTTCTTGAGCATCAACCAACCCGCAGCAGGACGAGCGAGCGCCGCTAGACTCGATATACCAATCAACGGTTTTTTCAGTGTGCTCGCGAGAGTTCGAGCCGTCGTAATTCCTATGCGAAGCCCCGTGAAACTCCCAGGACCAACGCCTACCCCGAAAACATCAATATCATTGAGCTTCCATCCAGCAGCTTGAAGCATCCGGTCAATCGCCCAGATCAAACGCTCCGAGTGCTTATTCGAGTCGAGATTCAGGGACCATTCGCAAACCAAGCGAAGTCCCTCTCTCCCCAGCCGATTGGAGGGGTCCCACTCTAACGCGGCGATTGCGCCGGTCTTTGATGAGGTGTCCCAAGCCAATAGCTTCATACGCTTCCGTTCTCGATTCGAGTCAGACTCAGAGTTAGTTCACAATGCGGGCGATATCGTTCTTAATGACGACCGTCATCAGTAAAAGAACCAAAGCAAGTCCGACCATCTGAACTCGCTCCATTTGGTGCAGGGTCAGCGGCTTACCGCGCACCGACTCGAGCCCCAAGAGAAAGATCTGCCCACCATCCAAAACCGGAATTGGGAAAAGATTCAAAACACCAAGACCAATGGAAAGAACAGCCATCATAGAGAGGAACGAGACCAGCCCACGGCCCAGTGACTCCCCAGCTAGTTTTCCAATCAACAAAGGGCCGCCCAAGTTTTTGATCGAAACTTCCCCAGTGAACATTTTTGCGATCGAAACCACGTTTTTCCAGGAAACGATCGCCACTCGCTCAAGTGAATTTCCAATCAAGAGAAGTGGATTGTAAATGGGGTTTACGATGATCGAGGGCTCAAGCCAGGTGAGCATTGGAACAAGACCGATCGTGTATTGCGTCACTTTTTCATGAGTCGGAGTTGTCACTTGATTCGCCGTAGGAACAATCGTGGCGTTCATGATTTGTCCGTTACGCTCCCACTGCACTTCGACTTTATTCTCACGCTCGCCAGAGGCCTGGACCTCGTCTCGCAATTGGAAAAAACTCCTGAGGGACTTTGAACCCACACGAATGATGCGGTCGCCCTTTTGAAGCCCTGCAGCCAAGGCGGGAGACTTTTCCACTGCCTTTTCAACAAAGAGTTCGCTCGAGTATAATCCCCATTCTTTTTCAACTGCCGACGCGCCTTCCGCGGGTACTTGCAAATCGACCGTCTTCGAATCTTTTTTGTCAGAGGAGGCAAACTGAATCTGCACCGTTGTTCCGACAGAAAACTTTGCTAGCGAAGCCTCGAACTCTTCCCACGTCTTTACAGGCTGACCGTTGACACTGGACACCTGATCGAGCGTCTTCACACCCGCCCGACCGACTGGACTCTGAGGATCCGACACGCCCACCATCAGAGCTCGCGGAGATGTGAAAATCCCGTCGATCGATCCGACCTGTATCACTTCGCCATAGGGCCCAAAGCCAGGCTTTGAGACCGGAGTCGCAGTCAGCTCGACCTGAGCTCCCGAGCGCTCCACAAGAAACCTCACGGGCTTTCCTGCACTGCCCTCAATCACTTCGTCTACCGCCTCAAAAAGCGGTGTCGCCTTTCCGTTCGTCTCAAGAATCAGGTCCCCGT
Source organism: Bacteriovoracaceae bacterium (assembly GCA_947500275.1). Taxonomy (GTDB): domain Bacteria; phylum Bdellovibrionota; class UBA1018; order UBA1018; family UBA1018; genus CANMSW01. The sequence goes on from CANMSW010000138.1 coordinate 6,014, forward strand.
TCAGGAAGCCTGCCCGCTCGGCCGCTGATTCGGGCACTACTCGAGCGATCCGGCTGGCGACTTGGGGCTCACCGATAGCCAGAATTGCGATGTAAACGAAGATTGCGAAGAGGAAGTTAAAAAGAGGTCCACCGAAGAAAATCAGGAGCCTTTGCCAGCGCGGCTTACTCCCCAGCGCGCGCGGTCGGTCTTCAGGAGCGAGCTCGACTCCAGGCTCTTCTCCCAGGAGTTTAACGTATCCACCCAACGGGATCAGCGAGAACCGCCACTCGGTTTCGCCAATCACCTTGCCCCAGATCTTCGGCCCGAAGCCGACAGAGAAGGTCTCAGCCCGAACTTTGAATAGCTTCGCAAATAGGTAATGGCCAAATTCATGGACCACCACC
>CANMSW010000139.1 GCA_947500275.1 Bacteriovoracaceae bacterium
GGATCTGTAATCTCACTCCCAACGTCAAAATCAATTTACTCGTTAGATCTTTGACGGTGAGGCGTAGAAAAAGCGATATATTCGCAAAAACTTTTCGTTGAAGAATTTGACCCATCCTCGCGCATTTGGTTCCATAGAAGGATGGGGCAATCCGGTTTTAAACCGCCTCTGCTAAAAACAGAGCGCCGAAAGTATCAGTTTCTTTTCTCAGTCGTCGCAATCACGGCCGTCACCGGCACGAGCTGGGGCCTTCTTGCGGGCGGTGCCGCGAGGTCGGTGGGCTTTGGGCCGGCTGAAAAAGACTCGGGTTTGCGCCAAGAAATTCAGAAAATCATTCGTCCTTCACTCAAAGAAGCCAAGAGTGGACTCCCGACTGAGATTCGTCTGCCTTCCGGTCGCTCCGGGGCGAGCGAGGGAGGACAGATCGATCGGCTTGTGCTCCAATATACATTAGATCCTGACCTTCAGGGCACCATGGAGCGGCTATTCAAACAATATAACCCGGACTATGGCGCTTTCGCCGCGATCGACCCTGATACGGGCGCTGTTCTGGCGATGGTGAGTCATTCGGCCGATCCTAAAATTAAGGAAAACCTCGCTATTCGAGCCACTTTTCCGTCAGCTTCGATCTTCAAAGTGGTGACCGCGGCTGCCGCTCTCTCGAAGGGGGGGCTGTCGCCCGAGTCCGTCATCTCGTTTACGGGTGCGAATCATACACTCTACAAATCACAGATACTGAAGAACGAGACGTCTAAGCGTTGGACTCGGCACATGACGTTAAAAGAGGCCTTCGGACGATCCGTGAATACCGTCTTCGGACGTCTGGGCGCCCACCGCCTGGGCGCGGTGCCTTTACGCGACTTTGCGGACCGTTTCGGATTCGATCAAAAGCTAGGAACTGACATCCCGATCGAAAATGGCCACGCCGAGATTCAGAATGATGCGTGGGAATTGGCAGAGGCCGCCTCCGGGTTCACCCAAGATAATACCATGAGCCCGGTTCAAGGGGCGCTGATCGCAGCAGTGGTGGCAAACGGCGGAAAAATGATGGAGCCCTATTTGATCGCGAGCGCGCACAAGCTCGATGGGACCCCAGTCTACACCGCGCAGCCTCAAGTGATTCGGCAAGCGATTGATGACAAAACGGCTGATGGGATGAAGACGCTGATGCGTTCGACCATCACCCAAGGGACCTCTCGAAAAACATTCCGCGGATTTGCTCGCGGAGTTTTTAAGGTCACCGAAGTAGGTGGCAAGACGGGCTCTCTGACCGGCGATAACCCCAAAGGGAAAGTCGATTGGTTCGTCGGTTATGCTGATCATCGAGGAAAGCGAATCGCAGTGGCGGCCCTGACGATCAATGAAAAGCTGTGGAGAGTGAAATCCTCCTGGCTTGCTCGGCGCTCGATGGAAACTTATATAAAGAGTCAACTTCAACAGGCCTCGGTTCTCTCTTCTGAGTTAGATCGCCAAGGCTCGGCCGTTGTCAGACGCTAAAGGTTCCTCTCGGCATGCGGGCACTCATTCAGCGGGTTAAGCAAGCCAGAGTACAAGTCGGGGATGAGACGGTAGGCGAGATCGGCCAAGGAATCCTGACCTTTCTGGGAATCGGGCAGAGCGATACTTTCGAACAAGTGGATTGGATGATTCGCAAGATCCTCGCTCTTCGTATTTTCGAAGATACTGAGGGGAAGATGAACCGTTCTCTGCGCGATGTGAGCGGCGCCCATTTGATCGTGAGTCAATTCACGCTTTACGGGGACTGCTCCCAGGGGAATCGGCCCGGATTCTCGGAAGCCGCGCGTCCAGAGCGCGCGCGTGAACTTTATGAGTATGCCTTGAAACTCAGTCGGGAGGCCGGAGTGCAAACGGCAGGTGGAAAGTTTCAGGCAGATATGCAAGTGGAGTTGATTAACGACGGGCCTGTCACTTTTTGGCTAGAGACTCCGCCTCCTCGGAAACCGCCGGATTCAATGGTTCATCCATGAGCATCACTCCTCTTGCCTCCTCGCTGAAGTCTGAAACGACCGTTCATGTTCCGATCATGGTCGCGCCGATCGTCCAGTGTTTGACTGAAGCGCTCCCGGCTCTCTTGCTTCAGAGCGGAGAGCAAAAGCTCTGGTTGGTCGACTGCACGCTGGGCGGGGGCGGTCACACTTCGGCGATCTTAGCGGCACTCCACCAGAAAACCGAACTTCAGGGGCGTGTCGGGATTCTTGGCATCGATCAAGATGAAAGGGCCCTCGAAAGGGCAAAAGTTAGATTTTCGAGCGAGATCGAGTCAGGTGAGATCGAGCTCTTCCATGGACGCTTTAGTGAAATAGAAGACCTTGTTCGCTCCCGTCCCTGTGTCGGACTTCTGGCCGACTTTGGATTTTCAAGCGACCAGATCGAGAATCCCGAGCGAGGCCTCAGCTTTCGTGCCGATGGCCCTCTTGATATGCGTTTAGACCCGACCCGGGGACAAAGCGCACGAACCTGGCTCCTGAAGGCGCGAGAAAGTGAGATCGAGCAAGTTTTGCGGGAGTTCGGCGAGGAGCGCTTCTCGAAGCGAATCGCCGCTGCCATCGTCGATCGACGCCGAAAAGAGGGGATGCCGGAAACCGCCAAGGGTTTTGCAGACTTCATTTCGGGCTTGATGCCGGCAGCGACCCGTTATGGGCGCATTCATCCTGCGACGCGGGTTTTTCAAGCCATTCGAATCCAGGTCAACGACGAGCTGGGCGAGATCGAGCGACTCCTGAAAGAAGTACTTCCTCAACTCAGACCTGGAGCGCGGGTCGCCCTGATGAGTTTCCACTCGTTAGAGGACCGTCTCGTTAAAATTGCACTGAAGGATCGCGAGGGGCTCTTCGTTCCGTTGACGAAAAAGCCCATTGAGGCGGATGATTTAGAAGTATCAAGGAATCCCCGCTCCCGAAGCGCAAAGCTGCGCTTGGCCGAGCGGCGGTCCGACGAAGCGGGAAAAAGTCGAGATGGAGAGATCGACCCGGACGTCTGACCTCCTAAAGGCGCGGAGCTCTCGTAGGATGCGAGAGCCACTGGAGGTAATGTGCGGCAGCAACAGCTTGGGTCTCTTGCGAAACAATCTACTGGAAATGCGAATCGTAAGGCTCACACCGAAACTCGGGGCTCTTCTCAGCGCGCCTTTCCACTTGGGTTCATTCCCTTGGCCGCAATCATGGCGATTGGGACCGTCTGGTTGAGATTGACGATCGTCGATACCACTTACGCGATTCATCAACTCGAAGAGACCACGCGCGCGCTTCGCCAGGAAAAGGCGAAAACCGAACTCAAGCTTGCGACTCAGAAATCTCCACGACGCTTAGAGCAGTTGGCGAGGACTAAGTTCAATTTGGCTCCTCCCCGTACTGATCAAGTGATCTACCTTCGTTGAAATTCGGACAGGAATCGACTCCATGAAGAATCGGCTCGTCGCTTTGATGGCTTTTGTCACGTTAATCGCAGGTGCAGTGATCGCGCGCGCTGTAGCGATTCAAGTGATCCATGACGAGCGTTTGGAGCGAATGGCACGGCGCCAGTTCAATTCGCGGGTTCTACTCACCCCACGAAGAGGGATGATTTCGGATCGAAACGGCGAGCCACTCGCCGTTAACGTGGATGTTCAAAGCTTGGCAGCGAATCCGACCAAGATCACGAATCGCCGTACCCTCGCGCGCCTGATGTCGAAGGCTTTAGAAGTACCTTACGAGAAATTGGCCGAAAAATTGGCTAGCAAAAAAGAGTTCATTTGGGTCAAGCGGCACATGACAGATGCCGACCTGATGCGGCTCAAAAAGTGGAATATCTTGAGCGCAAATGACGAACTCAGCCCCGGATTATGGATGGTTCGCGAAAGCCGTCGCAGTTACCCGCACACCGAGTTGGCTTCCCAAGTGCTCGGCACGGTCAATCTAGATTCCCAGGGAATCGAGGGGGTTGAGCTCTGGAAGGAGAGTGCCCTGAAGGGAAAAGTCGCGAGCGTTTCGGCTATCCGCGACGGATTAGGGCGACCGACTTTCATGGACGCGGATGCGGCGAAAGAAGTCGAGGACGGCTCGTCCATTCAACTCACTTTAGATGCAACTCTCCAATACGCAGTCGAACAGGAGCTCAAGAACTCCGTCACCCGCCACGGAGCCGTCGGGGGCTCGGTCGTTGTGATGGACTCTGTCAGCGGAGAAATCCTTGCCATGGCCAATGAGCCGACCTTCAGCCCGAGTGAGAGTAATCCCTCGGCTGCACGACGCCGAAATCGAGCCCTCACAGATGGCTATGAGCCTGGCTCGATCATGAAGCCAATCGTCTTGGCAGGGGCGTTGATGAACGGTTGGAAGATCACGGATCGGATCCATGGAGAGAACGGATCTTTTGTCGTTCAAGGACATCGCATTTCGGAGGCAGAGGCTGACGAAAAATTTGAGTGGATCCCTCTCTCTAAAATGATTCAGGTCTCGAGTAACGTCGTCGCGGCGAAACTTGCACTGAAGCTCGGCGCTGACAAACTCAACGGCATCATCCGTAGTTTTGGTTTTGGCCAGAAAAGTGGACTAGGCTTCCCTGGCGAGATTTCCGGAATTATCCCCGCCAAGAAGGATTGGAAGCCTATCAATGTGGCTAACATCGGTTTTGGCCACGGCGTGCTGGTAACTCCGATTCAAATGCTGCGAGCTTACGCGGCGTTTGCCAATGGAGGTCACCTAGTTCAACCCAGAATCATTCGCCAAATCACTCGGGGAGACTCCAATGGCAGGACGCCGGACGAATCCTACGAGTCGTCCTCGTCGGATGCGTCCCTTCCGCTGACGGCCCAGAGAATTTTGAGCGAACAGACGGTGCGCGAAGCGGTCGAGGCAATGGCGCTTGTGACTGAAGAGGGCGGCACGGGGATCAAAGCGCACCTGGAGGGTTATCGTGTTGCCGGAAAGACGGGCACAGCACAGGTAGTAGATCCGAAAACGGGTCGCTATTCCCGGTCGAAATACAATGCTTCGTTCGTTGGGTTTGCGGTCGGAGTCGAGCCGCGCCTAGTGATTTTTACATCCCTTCAGGAGCCCAAAGGAATCTACTACGCATCTGAAACGGCAGCGCCTTTGTTTCGAGGCGTCTTACAGGCAGCAGTGAACCGGTTCAGCATCCCCAGTAACCCTGCCTATATCAAATCTGTTCCCGTTGCCCTCGCAGCCCCAACGGCTCCCTCTCCCGCGCGACTGCCGGTCCAGGAAGAGGCCAAGGAGTTAGAACCAGAAAGACAACCCTTGGACGTGAAAGCTGCGCTCCGTGCAGAGGCTCGGGTTACCGACTCCCAAGGGGCCTTGTCCCCGGGCGATTCCGAAGTGGCCGACGAAAATGGGAATCGATGGAAAATGCCTGCTCTGGCGGGATTGACCTCGAGGGAAGCGCTCCGCTTAATGGGTTTGAGTCGATTTAAGCTCGAAATCCGCGGCGACGGCGTGGTCATAAAGCAGACCCCCGATCCCGGTGAGTGGATAGCGAAAGGTGAGCGCGTTCGAATCGAGCTGGGCGAACCTTGAAATCTAGAGCGGATTTCTGACATAGAAATCTCCACAAATGAACTCGAAACGTAGCGTTCTACTTCCGGATTTGCTTGCGACTCTCCTTCCACCAGAGCTCCTGCGTCTGACGCCTCGGCTCGCCGTGACCGGGATTACATCGGATTCACGGGAGGTCGTGCCAGGAACTCTTTTCGTCGCAATCCAAGGGTCTTCCGGAGACGGACACGAACACGTTCAAAGTGCGATCGCTTCGGGAGCAGTAGCCGTGATTTGTGAGAGGGACTTGGCCCCCGATGTGATATTAAATACCCCGTATTGGAAAATTCAGGATACGCGTTTAGCTTTGGGCCTCCTCTCGTCAGAATTCGAAGGCCATCCGACAAGAAAGTTAAAACTCGTTGGAATCACGGGGACAAGCGGCAAGACAACGACCACTTATTTGTGCGAGGCCATTCTCAACGCAGCCGGCGAAAAAGTGGGCGTGATCGGGACCGTCAATTTTCGCTTTGGCAGCAAGATCTATCCATCGACTCACACGACGCCCGGAGCGCCGGAGCTTCAGCGGCTTCTCCTGGAGATGGTCGAGGATGGATGCACGGCCGTGGTCATGGAGGTCTCGTCCCATGCCCTGAAGCAGCATCGAGTGGCGGGCTGTGCCTTTGATGCGGTCGCTTTTACCAATCTTTCTCGTGAGCACCTCGATTTCCATCCTGATATGGAAGATTACTTCTGTTCAAAAGAGCTCCTGTTTACGGAAGTTCTGGAGCAGTCTCGCCGCGCCGGAAAAGATCCGGCAGCGATCGTAAACGTCGATGACTCCTGGGGAATGCGATTGGCTGGCTCGCAACGGGCGCGGAGCGA
>CANMSW010000140.1 GCA_947500275.1 Bacteriovoracaceae bacterium
AAATGAGAGCGTCGATAGATTGAGTGCGTTGTACCCCGCGTAGGCCATATCATTGATGGTGGCTTCGCAGGTGTAAGTGTAGCTCCGTCCTTCATCGAGGGCTGAATCCACGAAAGACGTGATCGCTACATTTCCCGATGCAAAGACGAGGGTTCCGTTCCGGTAGATCGAAACCCGGGAGGCGTCCTTAGGAAACTCAAAAGAAACTTCGATGCGGCCCGTATCGAGGGGAGTCGCAGCCACACAACCTGCAAAATTACCTGATCCCGCCGAAAGATCGAACTCCACCACGCCTTGAACGGGAAAGAGTTTTGAACTCTCGAAGCAGCCGCTCAATCCGATCGAAACAAGCGCGACCCCGGCGCACATACGGGCCCAGTGCGTCGCAGTCGAAGTATTCCGGAAGTTCTGAAACGGTTGTTGTCCAATTAAGGGCATCACTTCTAGTTTCGGCTAAATTCCTGAATAGTTGAATTGAGTCGCACGAGCCCCATGGGTCTGCAGAGACACAGAGTCCGTAACGCAGTGAAAACTTAGATTCCAGAGCTCAGATTCTTACCAAATGTAATTCAGTCCGAATCCGAGCGAATAACCATTGAGTCGAAACCGGTCGTCGCTTGCAGCGAAAGTGGCCAGTCCGTAGTTGAAATCAAACGTGAGTTCGACCTTCCGGCTGAGACGGTATTCGATCCCGGTGGTACCCCCAAGAGTGAGAAAACTACCGGTGAGTGTTTGAGAAGTCTCAGACGAATTCGAGCCAATAAAGAACGAGTTATTCAGCATTTCGGCACCTAAGTGGAGGCTGAATCGATCAATCGATTCGGATTCGCCCCAGGGGTGCGAATCGTTGTGCGGAAACCCGGAACCGATCAAATACCCGCGAGCGCCAAGACCATAAGAACTGAACAGCACGTTGAACTCCGAGTAGTCGAGTTCAGTGCCTAGAACCGGACCGAAGGCGAAGTCCTCGCCGATTCCGAGCAACGCCCGGATTCGGAACCCCCCAACGATCGGTGCTGCACCCCCTGCACTTCCCACGTTGACGAAGAATCCGGCCGTGCTTGCCGCACCCAACTTAAAATGCAGCTGATCTTCCGATCGGGGCGCAATTTCCGGTGCCGCCATGCCGGGTGTTGGCGTCCACCAAAATCCGAGGCTTGCAATGACGGCCGCAGGCAGGATTCGGAACAGGCTCGCCCTAAAGGCTGTTTTCAGGTTCGATTTCACAAGGTCTTCCGTTTCGGTTCGAAAAGCAGTCAAACCTCAAGCTCGGTGAGATTCTCTGGAATACCTCTACAAAAACAGCACAATTGTGCCCAACCTGGCAAGACCCTATACCTGTCTTATGAATTACGGATCATCGCGGATTTCACCGTCCACCGCGGGAACTGCGATAATTCTCGAAATCCGCTGGAAGACCCCATAAACTCGATGAGACTAAATTCACTTTCTCCAAGGACGGCCCGGGTGAATCGATGCGCTTCTCAACCCAATTGACGTTAAGCCTGATCGCAATCTCGACTACTGCCACGTCCCTATCTGCGTTCTTCCTCCTGAACGCCTATCAGAAGAGCACGCTCGATCAGGTCCTCACACAGGAAAAAACCAGTGTCTGGCACAACGCCCGGACGATCGAACGGCTTGTACGCCAGGTATCCGAGATCGATCCGGCACGGTTTGCGCTGGGTTTTCCATCAGAAGGCGTACTTCTCATCGAGGAACCCTGCCGATCAGAAGCGGGTCGTCAGATCGTGCTCTCCCCGAAATACGAGAGGGGATTCAAGCACCTCGAACTCGATCCAGGCCTCTGGCTCTCTGCTACTCTTCAGTCGGGCGTCTGTCCTTCAAGCGACGCTGTACCCCCTCCCCAGCAGAACGCGATCTTCTTGAATCAGACTCCGACCCTTCCCTATCCCACCCTCACGGTCGCCACCGCCAACCGTGTGGTCGTTCTGGCTCTTCCAGAAGTAACGGGCACGACCGCAAGTCTACAGTTGATTGCCAATGAACAGGGCAGCCCCGTCTGGTCCATCGACGCGATGGAGACTACTCAAAGCGCGCTCGAAAAAGCGGGGATCACGAGCGCACAACTTGGAACATGGACTCAGGAGTCTCACGCTAAAAACCAGGTACAGACTTTTGAACTCCCACCTCATGCGCTCGTTGCGGCGGCTCCTCTGGCACTTCCGGCCGAACTAATCACTTCACAAGCCCCGAGCCGTATGTTGGTCCTCTATTCTATATCCCACCGAAACACCGTCCTTTACCCAATTCTTCTTCTTTGGTTGCGAGCTATCCCCCTGGGTTTAAGTCTCCTTGCCCTGTGCATCCTCGCCGGTCGGCTTTTCGGGCGCTCGCTCCTCAAACCCCTCGAGAGCTTGATCGAAAAGTCAAAAAAGATATCAACTGGAGATTTCAATGCTCCATTCGAGAAGGCGACCCAGGACGAATTCGGCCTTGTGCAGCAAGCTTTCAATCAGATGATGGAAAAAATCCGAGGCCTTCTTAAAGCGGCCCGCGACAATGCGATCATGGAAAATGAACTTAAGCTCGCCAATCAGGTGCAGAAGCTCCTCTTTCCTCCGCACGACTTGCGGCTTGCGGGCTTTCAGATCGCCAGTCACTTCGAAACCGCCACCTACTGCGGCGGGGACCTCTGGGGATACCTTGAAATTCCTCGCAAGGATGAGCCGTCGCTGCTTCTTCTCTTTATCGGCGACGTGGAGGGACATGGAGCGGCTCCAGCGCTCGTCACTGCAGGAGTGCGTGGCGCTATTGCTATGCTCGAATCCTGGCTCAAAGAACAACCAGAACTCGCCGCTGACCCTTCCCGCATCAACCAGTACTTGAACGACGCCGTTTACGCTTGCACGAAGGGTTCGATGCTCATGACATTTTGCACCTTGGTCATGGATTCCGCCCGCCAATGCATCACTTACAGTAACGCGGGCCACTGCAAACCTTATATCCTGAATAAGGACTCGGGAACTGGCAAATACACAGTCCGAATGATATCAAAACCAGGCGTACCGTTCGGGAACTCACAAGGTACCAAGTACGAAGTCAACCAGTTGGAGGCCTTTGGCGAAGACTCGCTGCTCGTCATCTACTCTGACGGACTAGTCGAAGCAAAAGGCGCCCACGACAGTAACTTCAATCGAAGAGATCTGAGAAAACTACTCAACCGACTGCCCGGCGACGGAGCCCGCCACTTCCTGGACGAGCTGATCTCCAAGCGTAATGCTGCACTCAACAATGCCCCCATTCCTGAGGATGATGTGACGGTCATCGTCTGCAGGATGCCCCACATCGGAAACGGACCTCGGGCGCCCCTGTCGAATCTCCAAGGGAGGCACTCATGAATGCCGGACCTTCCCGCTTTGTCAATTTGACCCTTATTGCGATCCTGACCGCCGGACTCCTCTCTTTCGCGCTCTGGGAGCAGCTGCCTTGGGGTCGCCCTGGATTTTCGACCAAAATCGCCCAACTCAAGACAGGAACCGGTTGGCGGAGAACGCCGGACTCTCAGGACTTCCTGAATGCCTCTCGGGGAGCCGAGTTTTATTCTCAAGATGCGCTTTGGGTTCCGGCGGGCCAAACAGTCGTCGTCGAGTTTCATGACGGCAGGATTGCCGAAATCCAAGAACGAACGCTGATCGTTTTTCGAAAACCCTTCATCGAACCCGATGACTCGACGGAAAACAGCTCCGCTTTCCGAGTTTTACAGGGCAAAGTTAAACCTAGAAATTTTGAGCTCCCTGAACGTGCCCTTACAGGAAAAAACCCTCCCGCTGCCGCTCAATCGCCGTCTCCTTCGCCCTCGGATTCCACTTCGCCCGAACCTTCTCCCGAACCCCGGTCTCCAGATCCCGGTCTTGCCCATGAGGACACCGTCACTCCCTCTTCAAAAACAGTGGAACACCAGGTTCACCCAAAACCGGGCTCCCAAATCTTCCTAGTCAAAGGTGATATTACAAAAGTAACTTTCAGTTGGCCTGAAGCGCAAAACGGCCACCTCGAAGTTACTCCCGTCGGGAGCGGGAGCACTCAGTCTATTCCCGTCTTAAATGCGCGTTTCGCACGAGCCGAACTAAAAGCTCCAGCTGACGGCATTGAGGCCCAATTCGAATGGAAACTCAAGAGTCCCACGGGAGAAGTGCTCGAAGGTCCACACTCCTTTCGTCTCCAGAAACTTTCAAAAGAAAGAATGAGCGAAATCCTACTCAAGTCCGGCGAGCCTGACTCCATGATCTATGTGCAATGAAAAATCGAAATTAGATGTTCGAATCCTTCATGCGCTTAGCGACGAACTTCTGGACTCGCACCACAATACGCCGATTAATGGCTCGATTTTCCATGTTCGGCGTGCTGTCTCCATTCAGATTAGGTACGCTTGGCTCTGTATCAGCTAATCCAAGGGGCCTTAGATTGGCGTGGGCAATTCCTTTTGATTCCAAAAGTCGCACCACTGTACTTGCGCGCGCAGAGGAGAGTTCCCAGTTACTTGGATAGAGCTTGGAGTTAGTGGGAACATCGTCCGTGTGTCCTTCCACGAGAATCCGGAAATCGTTGGCTTCCTTGGCCAAAATTTCCGCAATTTCCCCCATCAGCGTTTCCGCCTCGGGCTTGAGCTGAGAAGAGCCTGAGTCAAAAAATAAAGTTCCTCTGGAACTAATCGCGATCCCGTCTCCGGTGTCGATCACCTTGACCATCTGGTCGAGTTTCATCTCCTGAAGGACCTTTTGGAGGCTCAGATTGAGAGATTCGAAGGGCTTTTGATATTGACCCCCCATAGACTTCGCCGTCGTTTCTTTGAGTTTTTCCATCTTGGAAGCATCGGGGGTAGAGAAAGCGGTCAGGATCACGAAAAAACCAAACAGCAAGGTCATCATATCAGCATACGAGACGAGCCAATTCCCGTCACCATCGTCATGGGAGACATGATTTTCTCGTAGGTATTTACTTTTTTTCTGCTTCAACGCACGACGTTTCCGCAGATCAGTCAGGAAAGCATCACCGCCCTGATCACCCGTTGGGGAATCCCCACCCCCGAAACCATTCATGTCGTCACCTTGCGCATCTTATTGCGCTCACTCGGAGGCAAATAGCTCTTCAGGTATTCTTCAACCAGAAGGGGGTGCTTCTTGTCCTTGATGAGTCGGACTCCATCGACCACTACTCGTCTCATCATCAGGTCGTCTTCCGAGGCTTGGGTCAGATTCTCACCCATCGGGATCAAAAACGCGTTGGCGAGCACCAGTCCATAAAAGGTAGCGACCAGCGCAATCGACATCGATGGGCCCAGTCGGTCAAAAGCATCAGGACTCCCGAGCCCCTGCAGGAGTGCAATCATCCCCATGGTGGTTCCAACCAGACCGAACGCAGGCGGAAACTTTCCGACCGTCTTGAGGGTCACGCCGTCACGTTTGTACTTCTCGTTTTGCATCTCTACCCGCTTTTCGAGAACTTCCTCCAGCTCAGCGTCATCCAGACCACCTGATATCATCAATTGAAGGGACTCTTTCAGAAAGGGATTCTTAATCGCGTCTAATTGACCTGCAAGCGGCTGGCCGTCATTGATCGCGATGGAGGTGTTAATGATTTCGTTAATAGTCGCTAATTGTTTGGCTTTGTTAGAGCCCGTGATGGTTCCCAGGGTCACTTTGATAAACCCAAACAGTTGGCTGATCGGAAAACAAATCATGGAAGCTGCCAAAGTCCCACCGATGACGATGGCGGCAGCATGAACGCTTAAAAAAACCTGTAAATTCTTGATTTCACTGAGCGCGGCATAGGCGATCGACGCTCCGGCGAGAAGAATACCCAAAGGCACTGACAGATTCATTCGATCCTCCTTGATCCTCATAAAGCCGACTGCGTATCGGTTCGGGATGGGCCGCGTCCCTGGCAAAACTTTCCCGCTTCCCATGCTACTGGGAAAAAACATGAACTGTCGACTCCCACCAGTTGCAAACTTTTAAGTTTCCATTAATCCCCGCCGATACCAACGAAGATGAGGTATCAAAAGCCAAAATCATCATCCATCTGCGAGTGCGCTGATCTAAAGATCAGTGGGCTCGCGTGTAGAGCGCGGCACCAGAGAGTCAAGTTATTGACATGGCTCCCCTTCGCAGCTTTGGCTCTATCGAGCTGTGGTACCCTAACCAGAAAAATAGAG
>CANMSW010000141.1 GCA_947500275.1 Bacteriovoracaceae bacterium
AACACTCTTTAGTTTTGATCGCTTTTCTCTCTTCAGATTCGGCGTTAACCTGTTGAAAAGGTCCGTAAAAGAGAGAGAAAATCATGAAAGTCTACAGCGATATCACCAAAACGATCGGAAGCACACCTTTAGTGAAGATGCAGAGGATCGGCGCGGACCTCCCCGCTGAAATTCTGCTCAAGCTCGAATTCTTCAATCCATTAGGATCCGTAAAGGATCGAATCGGCCTGGCCATGATTGAGCAAGCGGAACTCTCCGGTGAACTCAAACCAGGAATGAACGTCGTCGAACCGACGAGCGGAAACACGGGCATTGCGCTTGCTTTTGTCTGCGCAGCGAAAGGTTACCCCCTCACGCTGGTGATGCCGGAAACGATGTCCCAAGAAAGAAGAACACTGCTTTTGTTACTCGGCGCAAAAGTAGTCCTCACACCCGGGCCCTTAGGAATGCGGGGCGCCATTGCGAAGGCCCTCGAAATCCACGACAAAAACCCAGGTTGGTACATGCCAAGGCAATTTGAAAACCCAGCTAACCCCCAGATTCATCGTGAATCCACCGCGCTTGAAATCTGGGAGGACACCGACGGAAAAGTAGACCTCCTGATTGCAGGAGTCGGCACAGGGGGAACGGCAACCGGTATAGGGGAAGTCATCAAGACTAAGAAACCGAGCGCACGTTTGATTGTCGTCGAGCCTCTCGAGTCAGCCGTCATTTCGGGCGAAAAATCAGGCTCCCATAAAATCCAAGGCATCGGCGCGGGGTTCATTCCCAAAAACCTGAACGTAGGCGTCATTGATGGGGTTGAAAAAGTCTCAAGCGAAGAGGCACTGGCGATGGCTCGACGCCTCATCCAAGAAGAAGGCATTCCCGTCGGGATTAGCTCTGGAGCGGCGGTTACCGCCGCACTGAGGCAAGCTGCGCTTCCTGAGAACAAAGGAAAAACCATTGTCGTGATGATTGCGAGCTCAACGGAACGCTACTTATCCACACTTTTGGCCGAGAAAGAGCGAAAGCAAGCGCAAGAACTCCTGGCTGAAGCGCCGGAAGAAAAGTACCTCATGCGACTCAAATGACCTCCCACTGGCCCACGCTCAAAGGGGATTGACCCTGCAATCCCCGGTTGACGCCAGTCCTCGATCATCTATAGTGAACGCCCTATGCAAACATTCGTCACCGTAATCCACGCCCTGACCTGCATTTTCTTGATTTTGGTGATCCTGCCTCAATCAGGCAAAGGGGCTGATATCAGTGCCTCTTTTGGGGGATCCAGCCAGACCATTTTCGGAAGTTCGGGTGGTGCGAATTTGTTCACTCGGGTGACCTCGATTCTGGCCGCCATATTCTTTGCGACTTCACTCTCGCTGACTGTCCTTCGTGCCCAATCTCGCAAAAGCATTTTCTCGGGAAGCACAGCGACGTCGGCAGCCGCTCCAACTTCGACCGCTCCAACTCAAGAAGCGAAGACCACGGAGACAAAACCGGGCGAAGCCGCTGCTCCTGCAGCGCCGAGTGCTGCTCCAGTCGCGCCGGCCAAATAAATCGAAACCGTCGGTGATCAAAAAGACTTGATCGCGACGCTCACCGACTGAGTAGCACGTGGGTCGTCATGATTCAGTGCAAACCAGACCCTCGGACGGTGGACTACCGAGGAGCATTCATCCGTACGTCGCTGAATCTCCTCGAGCTAGAATGAAGTCTCACGGCCAATCGCCGATATGCGTACCGAGGACCTTAACACTCTGCGCACCCCAACGACCTGAAGCAGCCAGCACTCCACTTGCAAAGACTTCGGCATCATGGCTGAACCTTTGCGTGTTGCACTCATTGCCCCTCCCTTTGAAGCAGTTCCTCCGCGCCTTTATGGAGGGACCGAGCGAGTCGTCGATCATCTTGCACGTGGCCTGTCGTCCGCTGGAGCGGAAGTAACCCTCTTTGCTTCAGGCGATTCCCAATCAGCAGGACGACTCGTGCCCGTCGTCCCAGAGGCTTTACGTTTGATGAAAAAACCGGTGACCGACTACGGAGCCGTGCATTTAAAGATGCTGGTCGAGATTCAAGATTTTATTCGAGACTCAGCACGTGAGCGCGAAATTCAAATCATTCACAACCACCACGACTTCTGGATGCTGCCCCTTGCAGGGCAGTTTAATATCCCCACACTCACCACACTGCACGGCCGACTTGACCTTCCCGATTTCATTCCAACTTGGAGGTCCGCGCCCAAGCGGCATGGATATATCTCGATTAGCCACAGCCAAAGGCTTCCGACCCCTGATTTGAACTGGATCGCGAACATCCCTCATGGAATTGCAGTCGACACCTACCCCTATAGGGAGCAGCCCGGCAGCTACCTTGCCTTCTTGGGTCGAATCTGCCCTGAAAAGCGACCCGAGTGGGCCGTGCAAATTGCCCAGAAATCAGGAATTCCCCTTAAGATCGCAGCCAAAATTGATGGGCGCGAAGGTCGCGACTGGTATGACACTCATATCAAGCATCACGTGGACGGAAAGTTTATCGAATACATCGGAGAAATATCGGAACATGAAAAAGGCGACTTCCTCGGTAATGCCTTAGGTTTGGCATTTCCTATCGACTGGCCCGAACCCTTCGGTCTGGTCATGATTGAATCGCTCGCGTGCGGAACCCCCGTTCTGGCGCGCCCCTGCGGATCCGTGAACGAAATTCTGGAAAACGAGCGAACTGCCTTTATCGAAAACGACCTGATCGACCTTGCACGACGCGCTCGTGATTTAGAATCTTTAAGCCGTCGGGAATGCCGCAAGGTTGCAGAGGAACGGTTTTCGCTTCGTCGAATGGTGGAGGATCACCTCGATGTCTATCGACGAATCCGGGAGCTGGGGAACGTCGGCGAGTCTCGTCATCGACGGGATCTCCTACATACCCTCAAGCGTACTACTCAGCGGGACCCCCAAACTCACGCTCAAGGATAATCGCGCGTTCGGGGTGCTCGATCCCCGCGGCGAGGCTCCGCGGTCGGTTCACCCAGGAGCCGAACTCGGATTTTTCTTTGAAGATACCCGTTATATCGCGGTCTGGGAGACGACGATTAACGGCTCGATCCCGGTCGCGCTGGCAAATGAAATTCGCCATGATGGCCGTGTCCTTGTCGTCTCGATGACCAACCGCGATCTCCCGGGGATCGACGGACGAGAACGCATTCCGCGTGATATGCTCCTCATCAGACGAATCCTAGCCATGGAGCAAGATCGCCTCTTCGAGGTTCTCGCCATCCGAAATTTCGATAAGAAGGTCCATTGTCTACAACTGGAGCATTGGGCAGGTTCTCGATTTGATGATATCTTCGAGGTTCGTGGCTTTGTCCGAGGAAAGCGAGGTCGTAACCTCTCAACTTGGGGAGAGGTTTCAGGAGGAACTCCGGAGACGCGAATCCATGACTCGACCCTCCGATACGAGGGACTCGACTCCCGAATCCTCGCTTCCAGGATTATTAGA
Organism: Bacteriovoracaceae bacterium; assembly: GCA_947500275.1. Taxonomy (GTDB): domain Bacteria; phylum Bdellovibrionota; class UBA1018; order UBA1018; family UBA1018; genus CANMSW01. The sequence continues at coordinate 3,475 of CANMSW010000141.1, forward strand.
CACTTTCCAGCCGCCACAATTCGGCAGGCACCCGGGATTTCCTCCGTTTTCACGCGGGTTGAGATCCCTGCTCATGGCGACGTGGAGTTTAGAACGGAGGTTTGCTTTGAGGAGCTCCATGTCGAATCCCCTGAAATGCAACCGACGTCCGAGGGATCGAAGTGGGTTCACCTCCCCCTCCCGGAATGGCTCGATTCGATTACCCAGTCTCAAAAACTAAAGCCCAGAGGAGCTCAAGTTTCCAGCCAACAAGAAATTTGGGGCGATTTAGCAGTGACATCTAGTCATCTTCCTTACGATCGAGCCCTGATTCGGTCGGCTTCAGACCTAAGGATGCTTCTATCACTCGAGTCCTCAGGACAGCTCTACCCGTATGCCGGTATTCCGTGGTTCTCTGCCCCTTTTGGACGGGATGGAATCATTACGGCTCTTCAACTCCTACCCTGGTGCCCCTGGATTGCCGGTGAAGTTCTCGATTTTGTGTTTGCACACCTAGGGGCTGGCGTTGATCCAGTTACAGAAGAGGAACCGGGAAAAGTCTTCCATGAACTTCGCCGGGGAGAAATGGCGCGACTCAAGGAGGTCCCCTTCATTCCCTACTATGGGACCGTGGATGCTACGCCTCTCGCGCTCATCCTCCTCCGAGAGTATTATCGCTGGACGGGCGATATTACTCTGATCCGCAAGCACTGGACGAAAGCACAAGCTTCGTTTCAATGGATGGAAAGTCGCGCTGCCCGGAATTCCGGCGGATTTATCGATTACTTCAGATCCTCGCCGAATGGTCTCGTCAACCAGGGCTGGAAGGACTCGCACGACTCAATCATGCTGGAGGATGGCTCTTTGGCGGAAGGGCCGATTTCCCTTTGCGAGGTGCAGGCCTATGCCTGGCGAGCATGGACAGGAGGATCCGAACTCGCACAGATTTTGGGGTTAGATGCGCAAGCTAAAGATTATCGAAAAAAAGCGCTGAACTTGCGCTCAATTTTCAACGAGCACTTTTGGCAAGAGGATCGCGGCTATCCGGCTCTTGCACTCGACGGGAACCTCGAACCCTGCCGAGTGCGAAGTTCAAATATGGGACATTGCCTGTGGGGAGGTATCCTCAGTCCGGAGCAAGCACGCTCTGTTTGCGACCACCTCTTTTCTCCCGCTCTTTTTAGTGGATTAGGAATCCGAACACTCGCCGATACAGAGTCGGCCTACAACCCCATGAGCTATCATAACGGTTCGATCTGGCCCCATGACAACGCACTGATATTGGAAGGTTTACGACGCTATGGTTTTACCAGTGAGCTTCAACGCCTCGGCTCAGTCCTGACGGATGTCCTGATCTCAAGCCCGGAGCTGCGGATGCCTGAGCTGTACTGCGGTTTTCGAAGACGAGGAGTTGAAGGGCCCGTTCCTTATGAAGTGGCCTGTCGCCCGCAGGCTTGGGCAGCGGGAAGCGTTTTTATGAATCTTGCCGCATTCTTAGGCTTGGGGCGCGAAGGACCGGGTCATCCGATCGTCCTTCGGGACCCTGTGCTCCCAGACCCTCTTGAACGGCTTCGACTCAAGAACCTCGCCTTTCCTGAGGGAGAGCTCAGTTTCGAAATCCGAAAAGTGGCGGAAACTGGAGGTAAAGGCCCCCAGTTCCAGGTTGAAAAGCCAAAGACAACCGGCTCTCTCAAGTGTGTCGTTGTGCGGTCGTAAGTGTTTGTTGGATTGCAGCGGCTGAGGGTCTGGCTTTAAACTTTTCAAATGAGCTCAGACTCTCTCCTTTTGATGAGTGATCATCCAGAAGACATCCAAATGATCTCGTTTGTCGCACAGACTCAAGGCCTCCACCTGGTGCGAGCTCAAACGACCGGGGCCATTCAAGAGGCCCTCTTGAATGATCGACCCGCATTGATCTTCTGGAACACGGATGACGAAAGACTCGGTCCCGTTCAGTTTGAAGCCCTCTCGAATGCCAAATTCCCGTCCTCGCGCGTGTTCGCACTCACGCAGGCAGAGATCTCGGACGACTCGTGGCTGGGAGTTATCCTCAGCGAGCAAAGTCGCCAGGGTATACCACCTCCTTTTTCGCATCAAATTTGGAGGCGATATATGGAACCCATGCCCTTCCTCATCGCGCGTCTGGCCTCGTTTGCACTTCAGTCTGAGAAGCCCTCCCCCTCGTCAGCACCAGCGCTCATTCGTTTTTTTGCGGACGGGTCCTGGAATCAAAAACTCCAGATCGTAAGGTCCAGTCACAAAAAAGCGGCTGTTGGGGCACTCGAGAAAGTACTGACGGAGAAAAACGTCCCCAAGCGGCTGGCCACCCTGGTTGCCACAGCCGCTGACGAACTTCTTTTGAATGCCATCTATGAGGCCCCCGTCGCGCGAGGGACAGCCCCGGGCGCAAAGGAATTGCGATATCAAAGAGTGTTCGATCGCAATAAAGACCTGGAGCTCAATGACCGAGAAAAAGTCTCACTGGTTTTGGCAGCGAGTCCGACTCACATGGGCGTCATGGTCAGAGACCAGTGGGGATCTATTCCGAAGGAAGCCCTCGAGAAAATCTTGTGGGCTGGCCCTTCAGCATCGGATGAGAAAGCTCCGAGCCGACTCGGACTATCCTCGGTTGCCGGTGCGGGCATTAGCTTACACGTCCATTGCGTTCCGGAGATTCTGACGGACGTGACGCTTCTCATTCCCATTTGCTCAACCTTTAG
>CANMSW010000142.1 GCA_947500275.1 Bacteriovoracaceae bacterium
CTATTGCTAAGCACTTCGGTGCGCAGGAACTCCAAGAGAAGCTCGATGGCATACTGGCAGCTGCAAAAGCCAATGAACTGAAAAGCCTCGATCAGCTGAAATCCGCCCGCGAAGTCTACTTTCGCTTCTTCTTTCAATCTCCGAGAAAAGCGAAGTATCCGCTCGACGCCGATACCTTTCTCGAACCCATTAAGAAACTCGCGCTGCTTTCTCAATGCGTGGTCGCGCGGCCTCAATCCGAGGGCTTTTCGGAGTCCGAAAAGTTGCGGATCGAGCAGGCGGCTTATGAGCTCTTCAACGCCTGTGACGCGCAGAAGAACCTTGCACTCCGTTTCGCAGTCCAAAAATTTGCACTCGCCGTCGCAAATTCCTGGTCCAGAGAGGAGATGCTCGGCGCCATCAATAACGCTTGGAGAGTGGTCGGAATAACGTTCCACATCGACTCCTCCTTCAATCTTGATCCCGAAAGCGCAAAACTCGTCAGTGCGTCGATCGATCAGGCAATCCGATCACCGGAGGGCACCGCGAAGATTGATTTTGAACTCGAGACCTCCCCGTTAATAGTTGAAATCCTCCAAATGTCTGAACAGATCGGAGTCCCTCTTGCGACCTTGGCCCGTTATTTGACCGCCGGTTTAGAATTGAAAGAAGCACAAGAACTCTCTTCGTTTCTTGTGGGATCCGAAGGAACCCAGGCCGCCCTGCAAGAAGGCTTTCTCCTGATCAAAGATGGTCTCGGCGCTGACTCAAATGCCGAAAACTATCGAAAAGCTCTGAGTCAGGCACCCTCCACCCTGATCCAAAATCAGATGAGTATCGCCCTCAATTCTGGGGCTTCTCGCGTAGATCTTTACAAGGTCCTCGCCAATTACCTCAAAGACCAATCCCTCGTCACCGAAGAATCCACGCAGCAAAGCTACGAAGTTTCTGCAGAATGGTATGACAAACTCACAGGATTTGTCGAAGAACTGAGCGGATCGGGTGCGAAAGAAATTCAAGGTACCCTGGAAGGCCTCGAGGACTTGGTCGCAAGCCTCTTTGACTACCCCCTCAAAGGACTATGCTCCAAAATGGAGCCCATGATGCGAGACATTTCCAAGAAATTGGGCAAAAACATTAACTACGTCGTCTCGGGAGATACCGTCGCCCTTCCGCGTGAGGTCGCCTACGCTCTCCGCGACGCACTGGTACACATGCTGAGAAACTCCCTGGACCACGGCATCGAAATGCCTGAAGTTCGCTCGCAGAGGTCAAAAGCCGATGTCGCGACCATCGAAATCAATTGCACCGCTCAAGATGATCAAATCTTCATTTTGGTCAAAGACGATGGAGCAGGCATCAATACCGAGAAAGTCGTCGCCAAAGCACTCCAGATGAACATGATCTCGCAAGAGCAACTCGATCAAATGAGTTCCATTCAAAGACAAGAACTCATTTTCCTTTCGCGACTTTCTACCAAAGATGAGGTGAGCTCTCTGTCCGGACGGGGAGTCGGGATGGATGCCGTGAAGGCGATTGTTGTGGATCGCATGAAGGGCAGCATTAAGCTGGAGTCTGAACTCGGCAAAGGCACCGTGTTTACCATTCAGGTACCTAAACCAAAGAGACGCAAAGCAACTCGCGGTGCCATCAGCGAGGTGGCAGCCTTCCTACTCGAGGCGCGAATGTCCATGCAAACGACTCTGGGGCTCGTGGATTCGATGCTAACGAATGCGGAAGCTGCCCGAAAAATGTTCCGCTCACTCCACACGATCAAAGAGAGCGCTACCATGCACAATCTCAAGGGACTCGCGGACATGGTTCACTTCAGCGAGAACACTGTTTCTGCAATCCTACAATCCTTAGATAAGAAAGAACCGGTCGAGGTTGCAGCGGTCGACAAACTCCGCAGCAGCCTCAAAAAGATCCTCGAGGCTGTCGAAGGACAACTAAAATCACATCGCAGTGAGGACTCGAGCAAACCGAAGAGCGAGGTGGAATTGTTTATCGCAGACGCTCACTCCATGATGACCGAGGCCGCACCCTTTGTCTCGCAGATTGCAAGTGATCGCGAAGCAGGCAAGAAGCTCTTCCGCATCCTGCACACGCTCAAGAGCAATGCGCAGATGCACCACCTCAATGCGCTCGCGGATGCCATCCACACCACCGAAGGAACGGTTACCAGCATCAACGAAAAGGTCGTATCAGGGCAAGCAGTCGATCCGACTGAGGTCAAGACGCTCGAAGGCGGAATGGGAGCAGTCTCACAAGCCCTCGCAGCCGCTCAAAAGAAGTTCAACAAGTCCCCCACAAAAAGAGGGCATTCCGAAGTTGAGCGTTTTCTTGAGAGTGCCGGAACTGAAATGGCCGAAGCAAGTCAGTGCCTCAGCAGTGTGGAACGGGACCCTGAATCCGGTAGGAAGCTCTTCCGCATCTTGCACACCCTGAAGAGCAATGCGCAGATGCACAATTTGAAGGCGCTTGCCGATGCCATCCACACCACCGAAGCTACGGTTACCAGTATCAACGAAAAGGTGGCGGCAGGAAGACCTGTCGATCCTAGTGAGGTGAAGACGCTCGAAGGGGGCAACGCCCAAATCGTCACCCTGATCTCGCGTCAACTCAAAAAAGTCGCCTAAACACTCCAAACCGAAAGGGGCGCCTGTTCGAAGAAAGCACGATCGGGCGCCCTATCGGCTTTTCGGCCGAACCTCGACGGGAGGAAGAAGCGATTTTACGAAGAGCGCAACCGCATCGAGATCCTGCGGTTTCATTCGACTCCCCCACTGCGGCATTCCCTTATCGACAGAACCTTCCGCAATCCATTTTACGAGTTCTGCTTGCGTGGAGCGGGCAACACGATTGCTCTGCACCAGCGAAGGCCCAGTCCCCCCTTGCCCCTGACTCCCGTGACATTCCGTACATCGCGGTTGATAGAGACGTGCTCCCCTCTTGACCGGATCCGGATCCAGCTCCACGCTCCGTGTGTCCGAGCCAGCGGTCGCACAGGCAGCGATGGAAATGAGTACTAAAAATGCGAGAAAGCACTGGGTTTCGATCTTCATATTGATCTTCTCACGTCAGAAGTAAATATTGAGCATCGCAAACATCGTGAGACCGCGCCCTTTGTCGTTTCCAGCGGTCATGAAGTGAGTCTGACCTGCTTCAACGATCAATTCTGAATGGGTAAAAGGATAAAGTCGAGCACCCACTGCAGGCAGCGTCATCGTCCGAGTTCTCGCAGTGATATTATCGTTCAATTGAAATCCTAGATAAGGAATAATCCCCTTGGTCACTTCATATCCTGACTCAAGAAAAACCAATTGGGTATTGGTCGTCACCCCTTCGGCAATCTTCTGCTTCAGTCCATACTCAAGCAAAGTATACCCTTCGGTTAAATAACCGAGCTGCGTGTGAACACTATAGGCACGAGTCGTTGCAGAATCCTTCGAGGCACTCAAGAAGGACATCCCGGATCTCGTGTGAGGTGTACGATATAAAAAATTCAGCGTATAGCCCACCCGCTCCGCCAGCTCGGTATTTGCTTCGCCCCGAAAGACGCTCGCATTTAGGTCGACATTGGAGCCGTACCAACTCGCATGCGCAATGAGAGGCTCCTCGTTGTGGTTGAAAAACATCCCTTTTCGGGTCGCGATATTATGGTTTGGATGATTGATCCCAAACTCCGGAAAAAACTTTCCCACCCGGACGGCGTAGTTCTGAGCCTTTGCGCCTGCATAAAAACGTCGAAAAAATGGAGTCCAACGACTTTCCGTCGACGTCTTCGAATCAAGCTTAAAGCCGACCGTCGCAAACGCAAAGAGCTTCTCGTTACTCAGACCGCCCTCGATGTCAGACTGCATCAAGACCAAATCTCCGCGACGTAAAAAAGGCGTATCAAAGTAGGATTGGGTCGCGCGCCCCATATACATCGCAGTAAACAGCTTGTTCTCCTCCGGCGTCACAAGCCAGGGGAGCGCGGTCGAAGAGTCGTTGAAGCGACCAAGCAACTCTCCCCCCACGAACTTGCCATAGGGAGTCAGAACCCCACCTCCTGAAGGCGACATGTGACAGGTCAAACACGTCGTATATCCGTGCCTTACGAAATCTGGAAACGCCATCGCGGATCGAGACCCCCAGGTCAGCGCGAATAGCACAGCCACGCAAAGCCCAAACCCTGCTGCAAACTGCATGAGTATTTTTTTCATATTTTTATCTTAAAGAATAAAAGAAGATTGAAGGACGACTTTATTCAAATCCGAATTTCACTTTGACAAGCACACTTTCAACAACACGGACCCCCATGAACGATGGACGCTCGATCCCGTAGTCCACCAAATCCATCCGGAAAGTCGCTGTCACTTGTTTTCCAGTAATTCGATATTTTCCCTCTTGAATCGGTTTCGTCACGTTCTGAACGGTCAAATCTGCACGAAACTCGCTTTCGGCGCTCGCGCCCCCCTTATACTGTTTATCGAGGTCCTTTAGCTCAACCAGCTTTAAGTCTGCTTTAGGAAATTGGCTTGTTTTCAGGTAGTTTTCGCGAAGGTGCTTGTTTCGGAGGGGGATTCCTGTATCCAGTTGAGTCAAATCCATCGAAAGAGCAGAAGATGCAATCTTACCACCATTGAGGGTCACCTTACCTTCGCAAGGAATGCCGGATTTTCCCTCGATTTTAACAATAACGGGGTTCCCCGTAGTTGCAAAAGTAACGGCACAGTTCTTCACAGTAACCGTCTCTGCTCGAACGAATCCCGGAGCCAGGCCCAGAATCACAAAGGACATCAACACCCCGATCGCAGAACTCCCTCTCAAACCAACGCAAGTGCGGATCATTTGCCTACTCCCTTCAAAATAGATTTTCTTATTCACTTCCCTACCCCCTCAAACACCCTCATCACTGCCACACTAATTATTCAAAGCACCCTGACTACTCCAACCGCAGAACACAGTCTGCTCGTCCGCAGTGAGAAGGGGCAACCCATACGGCATACTCGGCATAGAAACACCCTTAACCTTGCTACAGATCAACGTTGCAGCCGCACTTACCGCACTGTAATTGATCACCGTCGGGGCCGAAGAATTATCCCCCGATACCGCAGAGGCACTCATTGAGAACCCCTCCGGCGGACTACCGCTATAATCGGGCGCATTATCGCTGTGGCACCTGACGCAATTTTTTAGAAGGAGAGGCTTCACATCCGTTGCGAAAGACATCGTACGAACGGGCGAACTCGAAGCTGTAGGTGTTACCGCCGAATCGGTCGGAAGACTATCAATCCAGCTAGCAAAATAACCCAACTCAACATCTGTAAGGTACGGCCCCCCTTTAGGCATTCGGTCCCCACGCGGAGGTGTTGCCGAGAGCTTTTTATAAAGGAGAGAGTTTGCAGAGTCTCCCTTCTTTACGTATCCCAGTGTGACGAGAGCCTCGGGGTCCTCGATGAGAAACCCGGCCGAGGGACTTGACCCCGAGTGACACTGGACGCATCGGTTGTTCACAATCTCAGAAACCTTATCCGAAAAACCTGTGGTGCTTTTCGACTGACGAAACGAACACGAAGTCGAGAAAACAGAGGCTACGGAAAGAGAGATGATCACAAAGCTGAAAATTCCTTCTTTCTTCACGCTTCACATCACTTTCATTTCAATTTCAGATCAAACCTTTCGAATGAACCTGGGCTTCAAAGAAAGGATTTTCTCACAGTTTAATAACTCTTTGGCCTTCATTCTAAACCCACGATTCCGGATGGGTCAAGAAACACTCACCCTAAGATCACTAAAGCTTGCAAAGCCTAGAACTATTGCTTGATCGACCTCAAGTAACTGGAACCACAACTCAAAAACCATACGAACCAAAAAACCAACGGGATGAATCAATCATCCTTGAACAAAAATTTAAACAAATTTGAAAAAAAGTATTCTTTTTCAATCAACTATTATAATCTCTAAGTACATGCACGTATCCCTGCCATGGGATGCATAGATGGATAAAAAAAGGGGAAAACTAATGGCAAAGGTAATAGTAATTGACGACTCAGAAACTCTTCGTACACAAATCCGCCGGGACCTCGAAGCCTCCGGCCATACCGTAGTCGAAGGAACGGACGGAGTGCACGGTCTGGAAGTCATCCAATCTACGGCTGATGCACGCCTCGTCA
>CANMSW010000143.1 GCA_947500275.1 Bacteriovoracaceae bacterium
ATCAACTACGCTCGGATGATGAAAGTTCAAGTCATGAGCAATAGTTGGGGTGGCGGTGGATTCTCGCAGACCTTAAAAGACGCTATTGAGGCCACTCGCGCAGCCGGGATTGTTTTTGTTGCTGCGGCTGGAAACGATAGCTCGAATAACGACACGGCGCCTTCCTATCCAGCAAGCTACGAGATCGATAATATCGTTTCGGTAGCTGCGACAGACAATCGTGATTCGATTGCTCGGTTCTCGAACTACGGCGCGACCCGCGTTCATGTGGCAGCTCCTGGTGTGAAGATTTACAGCACGACGAAAAACGGCGGCTACAACTCGTTCAGTGGCACCTCGATGGCGACCCCGCACGTCGCAGGGATCGTGTCGCTGATGCTTTCGGCTCATCCTGAGTGGACCTTTTCTGAAATCAAGCAGCGTTTGATTCAGACTTCGGACCCCGTTCGTGGATTGCGCAAGAAAGTGGTAGCTAAGGGACGCGTCAATGCTTTCAACGCGATCAACGGCATCATTCCTCCGAGCAACGAGCCGGGAGATGACTTATGGCAGACGGTTGATTACGCCCTTGAGAGTGATCACCCTTATGCGGCACGTCAGGATCAATCTTGGGTCATCAGTTATCCAGGAGCAAAGTTCCTTCGCGTCATTTTCGAAAAAGTGGAGACGGAAGCGAACTACGACAAGATTTTCGTAGCGGACACCGCAGGGCGTTCGATTGAGGAGTTGTCGGGCAAAGCGGAAGGCTACACGACTGACTACGTCGAAGGCGATTCGTTGAAAGTTCGACTCAAGGCAGACGAAAGCGTGAACGGCTGGGGCTTTAAAATCTCCAAGATTCAGGTGATTCCGGCCGCAGAATGATGCAGATTGAGGGGGAATGACACGCCCCCTACAGTTTCTTAAAATGGTGTTGCAGCGTTTTAACCAACCGGAACAGCGAATCATCCTCGCGGTTCCGGTTTTTTTATTCGCCCTTTGGCTTGGGCTCCCTGACTCCTTGAATCGGGGAAGCCTGGGATTACATTCCGAAGTGCTTGCCGAGGCTTCACTTGGGGTGCAGGCGAGTCCCTCGGTCACTGCTGGTGCGGAACCTGTGGTCGTCACGACGGTTTCAGGAGCTCAAGCGAGACAGCTTCAGTCCGAGTTTACGCAGGTGCTCCTTTCAGAATCGCGCGCACTGGACCACCAGATGGCATCTGAAATGAAAGCTTTGGTTTCATCTCAGAAAGCACGCGAGCGGGAATGGAAGGCGCGAGAAAAGAAAGCGCGGCGAGAGTTTTTCGAAGCAAGTAAGAGTGGGGCAGAGAAAACCCATTGGATGGATGACCGACGTAAGCGGTTCAATGAGTTCAAAAAAGACCTGCAGGGCGAGCTTGCACGAGTCAAGAAAGAGCAGGCACTTCGCAGAACGGCTTCCAATCTGGATCAAAAAACACGTCAGCAAAAATTTACTGACGCACTGAAGCAGGGGCAGCATCCTGAGTCTGCGCTTTGGCATCCGTCCCGGCAGGAGCCTTTGATGGAGGATGCGGTTCCTTCCCCTTCTTTGGTCCCGAGTGATTCTCGTTTGAAATAGGTGACCCCTTCTTCGGTGAGTAAGGAGCTGTCTTTCCTTGATAGAAGCCGAAAGTGGTCATTTTGACCCCGATTGGTTTACTCGAGCTTTTCTTTTTTTCCCGGTGCTTCTTGTTTTTGATTTCGCCGGATTTACTTCGCATCGCGTGAAGTGCGCGAAATCGATAGTCCTGCTCTGAGTCATATCGAATCCTCCTTCCTTTGGCTCACTGTGTGCTCCTTTAGAGCTCAAGGGCGTGGGGATTCTCCTCAGATTGACCGGGGTGTTCCCACTGAAGGTGCTTCCAGGATGGAAGTGTGCTCGTCCCTGTTTGGACTTTCTCAAAGGGGGGAACACGGATGTTCCGCAACGGACTCAGCTATGGATTTGCTCAATCGTTCCATCGATCCTGCCTCATCGTTCCGCTGAATGATGAGTCGAAGCGACATCGACTCCTTCGGAGTGCGGAGCTGATGCTTCAGCATTTTTCACGCGCTCTGAGAACTCAGGACCTGAAAGAACGCTCGCGTTGCTTATTTGTAGCGCTTCAGTGTGCGAGGGACTGCTCAGAGACGTTGGACGAGGCCGGGGTTTCAGCCGAGGCAGCGCCCATTCGTTCGGAGTACTATGTGCTTCACGCTCGTTTGGAAAAGCTGTGCTTGGATGCAGCGACCGAGGGGGAGGGGGGGCAACTTCGGATGCTCGGTTAAAGTGAACCGATTCCCCCTCAGGTTCCATTCGCGTTGCGACGAAGAGAAGGAGGTCACGAGAAAAATTGAGTCGCGCTTGTAGCGCGCCGGAGATGAGGGGGAGTGGTTATGGTGAACTTAAGTCAAAAATTTGTCACATTTCGGATGAAGGCCTTATTGCTTGGATTGGTCCTTGCCCTGCTGGGTTCAGCTGCTCCGCAACTGGCTGCAGCGAGTAATCGCCAAATACACAAGCTTGGAGTCTATGGAACGGTTCTCGGTGAGCCGGTTTCCTCATTCGTCGGGATTAACGTCGGTTACAACTTGGGAGATATTGCTCGAGTTCATGGCGGTTATGGATCTTTAGCGACAGGCCTAGTGAACGGCTCTTCCTACGGGGGAGGGGTGAAGTTCTTTCTCCCAGGGTGGGGATTCTCGCCTTATATCGGGGCGCAATATTCCTTTTTCTCGGTTGATAGTGTCTTGTGCATCAGTCTTCCGGGAGGTATCTCCAGCGGAACGGGCGTGCTCTCAGCGGGCGCTGGAATCGACTGGCAAACCGGATTTGGACTCTACCTCACGGTGGGAGCAAACATGGCTCTTGCAAGCTCTTCGACGTCGGCCATTCCGTTTTTCGGTTTAGGCTGGTTCTTCTAAAAGATAATTTCAAGGCTACGTTTCCGCGCGCAGCGGGCTGGATCGAGAGGATTCAGTCTTCTGCGCGCCTCGTTTTTTTGGGACGCTCGCGATCTAAGAGCGAGTTCTTTCTACCGCGATGACGCCTTTTTTTGCTTCAAGCGCTTGGGTGACTTTCTGCAGTTGGCCTAGATCGCTGACTTCGAGGTCAAATATGGCGATGGCTTTTTGATCCTTGGTGGTCCGGATATTAGCGGACGTAATATTCACTGAGCACGCGCTAATGGTTTGAGACATCAACGCCAGGAGCCCGGGCGCATCGAGTGAAAGAATTCTGATGCGTACATTGCGTTTGATGGCGTGACCGCTCTCGACGGCCTTGCGAATGTTCCAGGCGACTTCCACGCGACGATCCTGGTCCATATCAAGCGCTTTCGAGCAGGTCGCATGGTGGATGGTGACGCCTCTTCCGCGGGTAATGAACCCAACAATTGAGTCGCCAGGTAGCGGATTGCAGCACCGGCCGAAGCGAATGAGCACGTCGTCCAGGTTTGCGACAGTGATCGCGTTCCGGCCCTCCGTGCGGCGCTTCGCCGATTGAATGACGCGCTTCAGGAAGCTTGCGTCTTCTGCGTGCTTTTTATCTTGAATCTCTTTTTGGCGTTCAATCGCTTCCTTCGGAACGAACTTCTCGATGAAGTATTCGGGCGTGATGCGCCCGTATCCGATGTGGATGAAGAACTCGTCCATTGTCTTAACGCCGAAATATTCAAAAGCGCGTTCGATGTCACCTGACTTCTCTAATTTAGCGAGCGAGACACCGTAGTGGCGAAGCTGTTTCTCAAAGATTTCGCCACCCAATTCCTTAGCTCGATCGCGCTCCTGCTGTTTAATGTATGCCCGGATTTTGGCTTTAGCTCGTGAGCTTTTGACGATCTTGAGCCAATCCTTCGAAGGAGTCTGTGACGGCGAAGTGACAATCTCCACGGTGTCGCCCGACTTCAGTCGATGACGAAGAGGGACGATCTTTCCGTTGACCTTTGCGCCCACACAGCGGTGGCCGACGTCCGTGTGTACAGCGTAGGCAAAGTCGAGGGGCGTCGCTCCGTGTGAAAGCTGCTTCACGGATCCTTTTGGCGTGAAGACGAAGACGTCTTCGGCGAAGAGATCGATTTTGACTGTTTCCAGGAACTCCGCTGGGTCTTTGAGGTCTTTGTGCCACTCGACCAGGCGATTGACCCACTCAACGTTTTCGCGCGAGCGAAGGTCAAATCGGCCCTCTTTGTATTTCCAATGGGCGGCAATGCCTCTTTCGGCGATCTGGCTCATCTCCTGCGTGCGAATCTGGATCTCGATTCGCTCCCCGAATGGTCCAATGACCGTCGTATGGAGGGACTGGTAGCCGTTCGGTTTCGGGATGGCGATATAGTCTTTGAACCGTCCTGGCACCGGTTTGTAGGCAGCGTGAATGACGCCCAGGGACTTATAGCACTCAGTAATATTGTCGACGACGATGCGGAAAGCGATCAGATCGTTCACTTGGTCGAGTTCTGCTCGTCTTCGTTCCATCTTCTTCCAGATAGAATAGAAGTGTTTCGCTCGGCCCGCGATTAAGGCTTGAATGTCATATTCGCTGAGTTTTTCCTGAAGGGTATCGCAAAACTCTTCGATATATTTTTCGCGCTCGGCCTTCTTCATCGAAATCTCTTTGGCGAGCTTGTAGTAAACATCCGGATGGAGGTACCGCAGCGAAAGATCTTCGAGTTCCTGCTTGATCCAGCCGATCCCCAAGCGATTTGCAATCGGAGCGTAGATGTCGAGGGTCTCTTGGGCGATGGCTTGCTGCTTATGAGGCGCCAAGTGCTCCAGCGTTCGCATGTTGTTCAGACGATCGGAGAGTTTGACTAAGATCACTCGAATGTCTTTTGACATAGCGAGGATCATTTTTCGGAAGTTTTCCGCCTGTTTTTCTTCGGTCGTTTTGAAAGTGATTTTATTTAACTTAGTGACACCGTCCACGAGTTCTGCGACTTCGGACCCGAAGAGCTCGGCAATTTCTTCGAGCGTAGCGCCGGTGTCTTCCACTGTGTCGTGAAGAAGGCCGGTGATGATGCTGGCGATATCTAGTTTCAGTTCCGCGAGGAGCTGTGCGACATCAGTCGGGTGCAGGATGTAGGGATCGCCACTTGCGCGTTTTTGAGTCGAATGGGCTTTTTCTGCGAAATGCCACGCCTTCTCGATGAGCTCCGTTCGCCCTTCCGGGTAATAGGAACGGACGGCCTCAAGAATCGAAGCGAGAGTGGACTCGGCGTATTTAGGCATGTCGCTCGTTTACTCCGTTACCCCATCGGGCTGACTTAATCTTTGGTTTACGAATTCAAGGAGTTCATTGCAGGCCCGATCCAGACGATCGTTAATAATGATGTGATCGAATTGGGGGGCTGCTTCCATTTCATGCTGCGCGTTTTTCATCCGTTTAGCGACGACTTCGTCCGAGTCCGTTCCGCGGGAACGTAAACGTGCCTCGAGGGTCTGGAGATCGGGGGGGGATACAAAAATAGTCATGCAGCGAGAGCCATAGGCCTTTCTCAGGCTTGCTGCTCCCTGGACGTCGATATCCAGTACGACATGTTTTCCGTCCCGAAAGGAGCTCTCAATCGTTTCCTTTGAAGTTCCGTAATAATGACCATGGACGTTGGCCCATTCAGCAAATCGCCCTTTCTGGATTTGGTCTTCAAACTTCGCCCGGTCTACAAAGTGATATTCGATCCCATCTTTCTCGTTCCCACGGGGTGCCCGTGTGGTGGTGGACACGGAGAGTCTTGCGTCCGGGCGTGCTTGGAGTAGACGCGAGCAGAGGGTCGTCTTTCCGGCGCCACTCGGGGCCGAAATGACAATCAGGATGGGGTTTACAGAAGATGAGGTAATGGACTGGTTTTTCGAGTTCATTTTTCTAAATCATTTTTATGCGAGATTCAGGACCTGCTCGCGAATTTGTTCCAGGCGAACCTTAGCCGCGAGTACATGCTCCGAAACTGGAAGATCTTGGGCTTTGTTGCCCAGGGTGTTGATTTCACGCCCCAACTCCTGAAGGAGGAATTCAAGCTTTCTTCCGACAGCGCCGCCTTCGCTCAGGGTTCTTCGGAGGTGCTCTAAGTGGCCTCCGAATCGAGTGAGTTCTTCTTCAATGTCAGTCCGATCCAAAAGAATTCCAAGTTCCTGCGCGATGCGGGATTCAAGAAT
>CANMSW010000144.1 GCA_947500275.1 Bacteriovoracaceae bacterium
ACATTTCGGAGAGCGAGCGTGTGAGGCGCTTCGCGAAGAAATCCACGAACCCGGCCTGACGGATCATTCCGAACAAGGCGTCGACTACCTTCAATCCAGTTTTGCCCCCGCGCTCTATCACTCGCAACTTGAGCTCCTCGCGGCCGAGCTCCACCGCATTTCGAGTGACCTCCGACTCCTTGCTTCTGGTCCTCACTGTGGTTTCGGGGAGATCCGGCTCGAGGCCGTCCACGCGGGGAGTAGTATGATGCCCGGCAAACGAAATCCTTCGATTCCCGAACTCGTTTCTCAGATCGCATTTCGTATTCAGGGGAATCATTCCACGGTCATGCTCGCATTCCAGAACGGACAACTGGACCTCAACGTGATGACACCGGTTCTCGCGAACGTCGCTCTTGAGTCGACTCACCTCCTTGCACACGGAGTGAGGCTCCTTCGAAGCGAAGTATTCGAGACCTTCGAACCCATCCCAAGTCGAATGCGCGAATTTCACCGAATCAACACGCAGAAAGCCACGGCACTGATCCCGAAGTATGGGCACAAGCGCGTAGGCGAATGGATTGCACAGGCTCTCGAAGCGGGGGTGCCCGTCGACGACATTCTCCCTCCCGCAATCCTGGAGGAAGCAGATCGCGAAATTGAACGTACGATGCGTTAAGCTTCTGGAGGTAAAGAGCTGTCACTCCGCACAGGAGGATGATTCGATTTTCTCGGAGCAGATTCAACCGGCACAGAAGGCACGCTCAATTTCGACTCCTGCGGGCGAAGGGGGCGTGCCCCTAATGAACGCAAGATATCAGCAACCTCACCGGGATTATCCTGTTCGTCCGAATCATCCTCTTCGAGGTCCGGGGCGTCAGGGCTCGGCTCGCCCTCAATCCCCTCTTCTTCTTCATCCGAGTCCCAGGAAGGATCACTTGCGAGGCATCCCGGTGCGCCGGGCACATCGCCTACGCGCACGTGGATATGATTACGGTGTCCGCGGACGTGTTTGATATAGAGCGAGATCCTCTCCCACTCCGAGACGTGCCCGTGCTTCACGGCCCACTTCGCCAGCGACCGAATGTGCCGACGATCGAGAAACACGACTTTCACGCAAGCCACGGGATTGGTGAACACTTCGCGAAGGAGCCAAAAATTCGACTCCGGATCTAAAGCAGTCTGAAAAATTTCAGGGGAAGTGCGCCCCGGCTTGGCCGAAAACAAAGCCAAGTCGGCGTCGCGACCCGAAGTGTGAGACGAATGGCCCCGACGGCCACTCATGCCAGAGAGACAGCCCCCTCGTGGCGCAGAAAGATTACCGACCACTAAGCGGACCCCTGCGTACTCGTCACCTTGATATTGATCCGCGACGCGACGCCCTAGCCACTCCAAGACCCCGACCATCTCGTCGGTTCCATAATTCACACAACGCTCAGGGTTTTTAACCAAGATCCGGTTTCGCTCGGTCCCCAGGATGGGCTTCCCCCAGGCCAAAAAGCCGTCGCCGACCGAGCAATAGGATTGCTGCAAGCGTTTTTGCGACTCATTTTCCAAGAATCGGAGCGGATCTGAAATCTTTCCGGAGAAGACTCTCTCTTGATATCGAACTTGATCGGGCGTTCTTTCGTCGCAATAGGACGCTTTCGCCCGCATCGGACCACAACTGGGCCGCTTGCGGCGGGAGCGAACTTGAACAATGCCTTTTGTGCCACAGCACGAAACACCCTTCAGACCGTAATCGGGGTTCCACTCCGCACAAAAGGAAGGGTCGAGCTCTTGCTGTGCTGAATCGAATTTTGAAGGAGGAGCATACAGAGCGAGTTTGGTGCGATTCGAGGCATCACCGGAAGCTGCTGAAGCAGGGTCCCGAGCGTCAGAATGAGAAGACGTGTGAGGACTGGTCTCCGCCACTTGAGTTGGAACTGATACGGGCTGAGGGAGCGCGATATATTCACTTTCAGGCGCGCACGGAATCGAGGCCACCGAATCCCAGGGCTGCGGAATCGCTTGAGGTAAAGGGGTTCCTGCCGCTGCGACTGATCCAAGGGAGTTAACCCAAGCAAAAGCAAGAGCCGACCCGAGCGCCCCCGCTGAGGTCAGAATCCACTTTGTTTTTCCTCGCCCACGACCGAAGTCACCTACCATGGCGACCTCCTTCTTCAGATTCTTCGTCTTCCCATCCGTACGGTCCTCCGTCGGATGAGTCATCGTCCCCAGCATTCGTCCAGTTCCCAGAAGAATGGACAGGTGACTTGAGGAGTCTGAGCTGCCGCTCGAGATCCTCGGTTTCTTCACCCCAGTAACGATGCGACCCGAACTGCGGAAAAGCTAGTGGAAAGGCAGGATCTTCCCAACGCCGCGCGATCCACGCCGCGTAATGGATGAACCGCAAAGCACGGAGGCCTTCGACCAATCCCAACTGAGTATGATCAAAAGGACGGAGCTCTTCATATCCCGCAAGAAGAGCGTCAAAAGCCCGACGCCCAGAACCATCATCATCACCGGATGCGTCACTCCTGCCCGGCTGCAATAACCAAAGATCCTGAACCGCAGGACCCACGACGCAATCATCGAAGTCTAAGAAAAACGGGCCTTGATCGTTCCACAGAAGATTCCCGCGATGGCAATCCCCGTGAATCAGATACAGGCTCCCTCGTGACTCCAGTTCTTTGAAACGTGGTTCAAGAGTTTCGCAAAGATCCAGTGCCGCATCCTGATATCGATTCTGATATTCCGGCGGTAAAAACTCACCCTCGAGTAAAAAGTCGAGATTCGCGCGGCCGTAAGTTTCGGGATTCAAGGGAACCCGCGTACTTTTCCGCTGCGCCACGCGGGCCGCTCCGACCGAGTGCATTCGCCCAATAAATCTTCCAACGCGCTTGAGCTGGTCGCTATCGAGCTCATCGGGAGCGCGCCCCCCGACTTTCGGAAAGATGGCATAGAGCAATCCATCTTGCGTTTGCTGAAGAGTGCCGGGCGATCCGCCCGATCGCGGATGAAGAATCAAGGGCGCGACAGCGGGAATCTCGGCATCGACCAGTGACGCGATATAAGCGTGCTCTTCGAGGATTTGCTCCCGCGTCCATCGGCCGGGACGGTAGAACTTCACGACTCGTCGCCAAGTGATCGACGGCGCCTGTCGGGCCGAAGCGGGAAACCCCGGAGTCCCCTCTAACTCGGCCGCATCGAGCTCGACTTCATAGACCCGATTCTCAAAGCTATTCAGGGCCGAACATCTCCCTGTGCACGGGAGACCCACGGACTCAACCGCCTCCAGCACCCGGTCCGGGGTTAAATCATAAAAAAAATGGGTTGAGTCACTCCCCCAGGCGCTTCGCGGTGCGGACTTTTTAGTTTTAGGACGGGAAGGGCCTCGGGTCATTCATTCTCCTCGTCATCGTCTCGGGAACTCGGTTTTCGCTCTTGCTCCAGTTGCCGAAAGAGGGAATCGACCGGGGTTTCAAGCCCCTTTGCGCTGTTACAAACCTTACAGGACGGAACAATATTCCCCTGCGCGCTCGTCCCACCGCGTGCGAGCGGGACTAAATGATCCATCGTCAGCTGGGCTGCCTCAAATTTGCCTCCGCAATGGTGGCAAATCCCCCGGTTCACGAGGTTCAGCCACCATTGGGACTTACGCAACTGACGTGCCTTTTCGCGCTCGCGCTTGAGTCGAACGGGATCGGTGTGCTCCGGATCGAGGGTGAAATAGGTTTCCTCGACTGGGGCGCGCTGAGAAGGGTTCTTCGGTTTCGCCATGGGCAGAGGGTTAAGAACTAGCACGCCCCCCCCCATTTGACTACCCCAGCGGTCGACTGACCTCCGGCCGCCCGTCCCCGATCGAGCACTCCGCTTGCACAGCTGGATGCCGAGCCCATGGAGGCGGCTCATCCATGTCGAACCCCCAAAATAAGCCAAAACCAGAAACTGAATCTCCACCACGGCAGGAGGAGACGAAGACCAACCCAACCCCAGAACCGGAACATAAGCCGGTTGCCACCGCTCACGGCCCAGTACCGTCGGGGAAAATTCCTGAAACGATTTCCCCCCCGACCGAAAAGCCACGACGCGGAACCGCTGCCATGGACCCCCAAACGAGACGAGAAGTCGCGCGAAAAGGCGGACTCGCCGTTTCGCGAAACCGCGAGCATATGGCTCAGATTGGAAAAAAAGGCGGTCAATCGATCAGCCGAGATCGGGAGCACATGGCCCGAATCGGTAAAAAAGGAGGCGAAACCTCTCGGACCACCCCGCGAGCGGGTCCAGGCGAATCATCGAATGCGTCGCAGAGTCCTCAGGAATCGATTCAAAAAAAGACAGGGACGGAGTCGTCTTGACCTTCCCTTGAGCCGTTTCACTCGCTTCTCTCTTTCAGAACTGAAGGGATCGGGTGAAACGGCTTGAGTCGATCCCCGCTAGAGGTCGACGACCAGCCCTTCGAAAGCGTAGTCCCAAGCGGGCTCACGCAACACTTGCCCGGAGCGCTTGGCTCCCTTCATCTGGGTTTCTAAGTAGCGCTCCGTTTGCTCGCGAGCGCTCGAAATCTTGGAGTCCGAACTTGCCGGGTCGTGGTGCATGAAGAGGATTTTCTTCACCCCTTCGCGGAGTGCGATATCCATCCCTAAGGCTGCGGCCGCATGCCCCCAGTTCACCTTCTCGATCGCTTCCATCAGCGTGTACTGGGCATCAAAAACCATCAGATCGAGCCCCTGATAAAGCGGGAGGTCAGGCCCCAGTTCATCGCGCGAAACGCGAGTCGCCTCCGTGTCCACGCAATAGCCCAACGACTTCCCGTCAGCCTCGAACCGATAGCCCCAGCACGGATCCGGATGATCCAACTGATACGGCGTGAACGTGATTTCACCGATGGTCATGGGCTTCCGAGGCTCAAGCTGGTGGTAGTGAATTTTTGCACCCAACTGTTCCAAATTGAGCGGAAAATACGGCTTTTTGAAGACCGTCTTAAACACTTCCGGGAGATCGGGCTGCACGGCATAGACGTGGATCTCGTTGCCCGGAATAAAAATGGGAGTGAAGAACGGGAGTCCAATCAGATGGTCCCAATGGAAGTGCGTGAAAAGGATGTGAGCTTCCCCTTTCCCCTTCCCGCAAGGTCCCGCCAGCAGGTCATAGCCCGCGAGGCGAATCCCACTCCCGCCATCCACAAAGAGGCGAGTTTGACCGGACTTCGAAATCACTTCAATCGAGGGAGTATTCCCCCCAAATCCCCCGAGCTTTTCACGCGGTAAGGTTTTCAGGAAATCATTCACATCGGGCTGGTCTCCGCCCTTCACAGCGGCCGATTGCAGATACTCCCCTAAGACAGCGCGAACGCGCTCTTCGACTTGCGAAGGCAACAGCGGAGAAGGCAGGGAACCACGCACTCCACGAAAGATCACGCGCATGAAAACAGTCTTCCTCGATCGTTAGGCAAAACTCTTTTTCTATTATTTACCTAAAGTTTAGAAATTCCACCTTGGATTTCATACACTTTCCCGCTAAACGCCTCCGCATATGTCAAAACGTGGTCGTCCGAAGGGTCGCTCAGCCGACTCTCGCTCATTTGGTCCGCTCGGGGACCTCATTCGCCAAAATCGCCTTGCCCGGGGACTCGGTCTCCTGGATGTGGCTCAAGCTTGTGGCTGCTCTGTGCAATTCATCTCGAATATCGAACATGGTCGCGCCCCACTCCCTTGGGAAAAGGCTCCCCTCTTGGCGCAAGCACTGGGAATATCGCTCGAGTCGCTTCAAGCGGCAAACTTGAGCGTTCGTTCAGACTTCAAAAGCTTCGTAGGCGCCCAAGAAGAAACCGCCACTGAAGCGCAGTTAAAAGGAAAAGCGTCTGGACTCGTTCGGGGAAAAGTCCTTCGCACTGGAAAAAAATCAACTCAGGCCCCCTCTTCACAAGCGCTCGCCATGGCGATGGCCGTGAAAGACGCCGGGCTCCGGGAAATCATCGAGGCGTATCAACTGGCCGACACCTCGTCGCGAAAGCGCTTTGTGAAATCGGCGCTCAAACTCCTCCAAGCGGAGTGAGCTGTTCCCCTCAAATGAAAAAGGCCAAGCTCCCGCAAAGGAGCTCGGCCTAGAATCCTGAA
>CANMSW010000145.1 GCA_947500275.1 Bacteriovoracaceae bacterium
CAACTGGGAAAAAATCAAATGCCACCTCTTCATAGGGATGGGCTTCCAGCAACGCTTTCATGACTGGCTTTTGAAGACCGCGGGGAAAAATCGTTTCTAGCCGCACTTCTTGAACCCGCTCAAGCATTCCAGGTTGCCCTAAGAAAGGCTGAGTTCCCGCTTGCCCCCGAAAAGTCCCCTCGCCTGCGACCTGGAAAGTACAAAAATCATACTGACCGATCTGACCTGCACCGGCTTGGCAGATGGCATCACGGACCTTGTCGACATGATCGTGAGGAATAAACACCGCAAGCTTCAATAATTGGCCCGAGGCTTTCTCATGGAGGCGTCCGAGGGGACGTACGCCGAGCCCCTTGGACACTGCTTCTACAACTTCAAGCGCGCATTGATCAAAGTTCGTGTGGGTCGCAATCACAGCGATTCCCTCACGAATCGCCTCAAACACGAGCGAATCCGGGGTGACCCGCGCGAGGCCCTTTTGACGGGGAAAAATAGCCGGATGATGATTCACGATCAATCGAAAGTCCTTCGACTTGGCCTCAGCAATCGCTTCCCGCGTCAGATCGATCGATATCACTACGCCTTTGGTGGTCCACTCAGGATCACCAGCAAGTAGTCCAACATTATCCCAACTTTCAGCCGTGGCCGAGGGGGTCTTAGACTCGATCAATCGGAGGACATCTTTCACATGGACTTCGGTCATGGCGTGTTTAACCAACTTTCAATATCAACAGTAGAGGTGCCCGGCTTCTTCATCAGCAAGCGACCCCGCCGAAGAAAATTGCGGTAAGTGCACATCCGATCGGCGAGAGGTTTGCCTCGAAGTTCTTGAGTCAACTGATTGAAGTCCATTTTGACATCGGCAAGGGCAGGATACACCGACTCCAAAGTCACACCTCGACAGAGGGACGGGTCAACCCTTTTCGGCCACTTGGTTGTTGTAGTCAAAATCAGAGTGCAAATCCGAGCCTGCAACATCCGATTGGGACGTAGGGGCCCCACTTCCGGTTCACCGGCACGATCCGCTGCAGCTGCGAGGCGTTCCAGCGCACCGGCTAACCCGTTTTGAAAAACGTTTACAAAGTTCTCGACGTTTCTTTGCGAGATCGACTGCGCAGTTCCAATATCCTGAACCAATTCATCTAAACCACTTCGACTGACGCCCAGAAGCTCGCGTGCGGCATCGCGACCACTCAGTCGCAAAAGCTCTGTCACATCGCGAGGCAACTCCCCTGCCTCCACTCGCGCGTTCACGTCCCACTGAATGTGCCGGTAGATTCTTCCCGAAATGAAATCCGTGCCGTAAAGGAGATTTAGCTTTTCAAAAATCTTAGCCACCACTTCGCGATCGCTCGACATCGAGCCCGTTGATGTCACAACGAAAGTTAAAACTTCGGCCAATATCCCCTGCGTTTCACGAATCAAAGGAACAAGACTCAGAGACTCTTCCGTGCCTTGGCCTTGAAAGAAAGTGGCACTGTCTTCAAGGAAAGAGATGAAATCGCGAATCACCTCAACGGGAGAAAAGGACCCGACGGTATCCGGCTGCATAGCCTCGCGGAGCAGCCCTGAAGGATCGATGTCAATCACCAAGTGAAGCTGCGCCAGGAGTTGCTGACCAATGTCAGCGAAGATACCTCGCGCACGTGCCGTGATTTCGGAAAATCCGCGTGGCGGTAACTCGATCGTATCTTCGTTCTTCCACTCGGTACTGTTCGAAGGCGGCTTTGTATCAAGAACGATTTTATAAAGAAGTGCAGCCCGAGTGGAATAGAACTGTGCCACTGGGTAATATTTCGCGTCGCCATAAATGGCATCGAGCATTCGCTTCAATGCCGCCCGGGTGACAATCTCCTGCCAATTAGAAGCACTCCCCCCCTCTTGCGGAGTGGCCAGTAACCGTTCGGTTTCAGCCACCAAACCTTCCACCACTCGGAGGTTTGCCTGAAGGGAGTTCACTTTTCGCCAAGCATCATTCTGGCGATCCGCAGTGACCGGATCACCGGGCGACACCCCACTCGCAATTTTCGCGATCCAAGCCATGAGTTTAGGAACCCGATTGGACCATAGGTCGAGTCCGCGCCAAAACCGATTGGTGGTGGCCGCGCCGGAAAAACTCTCGGCCTGAATGCGGGCTAAGCGATAGACATCTTGAGCCTCGCAATAAGTATTTGCCATGGACTCTAAACCACAGGCCAAAGCTGCTTCCATGCGGACCGACTCTACATCGTCGATATATTGATTGAGTTTCTCGCGCCGGGCAAAATCCACAACACCACCCAAGATCTGTCCGGCAGACGAAAGCGCGACTCCGATTGCGGGATTTACGAATGTGCCCGCTATCGCCAAAGCGCCTGCACCGAGCTGAACGCCCAGCGCAGGGTGATCACGCAAACACGATCCTAATTGCGTCGAAGACGACATTAACGTCGAGAGGTAGCCCGTGACTTGAGTCATTCCGCTGACCAGATTTCCAGTCTGAGACGTCTCACTGGAAGTCGAACTCGCAGCGCGCGCCGAAGCTAACTCAACTTCAGCCGTCGCAAGTTCCGTCGTCAAAAGCGATATCAATGCAGGATCAGTCGTCTCCTGAAGCGAAAGGAGGATCTGCCGCTTCTTTTCTTCGGCTTGCTTCTCGGCCACCAAGGCCGAGTTCGAGGAAAGCCTTTGGATTTCGGCAGAAAGACTCTGGACCGAACCCAATGCGGATGAGAGCCCCGCGCAGGAGTCATTTGTTTTTAGGTTTTCTAGAACGGTCTGAAGTGCACGGGTCTGTGCGAGTGCTGCCTGGGTCCAGTCTCCCTCGGAACTGCAACTCGCGGAAAAGGCGTCGAGAAGATCCTGAGCAGCCTGCTCACGCTCAGGGCGGCAGGCTGTGAAACCTAAAAGTGCAGCGATAAGAATCGCCCCAAGCGAACGACGCAAAGATGAAACCTTTTGGATTCGCTGGAACATTTGATTGAACCCCAATTCGGACCGCTGATCCTGCGGAACCAAGAATGCACCGCAACAAAATAGCGGCTAAAGCTAACAGCGCAAAAGCCGTTGGCAAGAGGATTTCGTCCTCGAATCCGTCACAAAAAGTGCGACTCTGATCTCATGATCCACTTATCGCCCTGCCTGAAGGTTCCGGCTGACACGAGTATCTCCACCTGCATTCAGAAAATGAATGAGTCCAAAGTGGGTTCGATCCTAGTCGTCGGCGATCGGGCCGAAGAACGGGGGCTCCTGCAGGGGATCTTTACGGAAAGAGACGTCCTCCGAAATTTCGAACTCCTGCGCTCCGAGGAACTCATCGAGAAACCGGTCCGCTCCATCATGACGAAAAACGTCCAAACCCTTGAGATTTCAGAGCTTCAAAACGCAGCTACGCTTCTCCTTCAAGATGGATTTCGCCACCTTCCAGTCGTTGCGGGGTCAACAACGCCAACCCCCTCGAGCGATCCTCAAAGAACACTTCTTGGAGTGATTTCCATTCGAGACGTTCTGCGTTGGCAAGTGGAAGGCAGTCCATTCAACCTGAATCCGCTGAATGAGGGCGAACTGCCGCCCACCGACCTCTTCATTCAAACCGATGACGCAGAACTGCGAGCCGTCTTTCATTCACTCCTTAAGACTCTCGAAAAAGCAGGCTGGCCTTTTCGAATTCATCACCCTGAAAGCAATCGGGTCTCTGCCCCGAAACTTCGAGTGCTCGACCTGGACGGGCTCCCAGCTCAAGACTGGAAACCAAAAATTATCGAGCATGCAGGAAATACTCAAAATGAACGGGTCCCACTGATTCTGGTCTTTGACCCGGCTCAACACGATCATACGACGGTCACGACCCTGAAAAAATTGGAAGGTCACGTCGGAGCGCTGTCGATTTTTGCAAAGCCCGTGGACTTAATTGGACTGGTGGCTGTGATGACGAAGGCTGCGCTCGCTTAGGCGCCAGAAGTCCGAAGGGTCCTATCCTAACCGGAGGCAATCGCTTCGCGGTAGTAACTGAAGAGCTTGTCGGCCAAAGCCTTCGGCTCAAAACTTTTCTGAGCGTGCTTTCGCCCTCTTTCGATGATCTGCGCACGGAGCTCAGAATCCGAGAGCATCCGCTCAATCGCGTGAGCGTACTCGTCCCCATCATCAGGATTCACACAAAGGCCGCCAGGGCCAACCACCTCGGGAAGACACGAGAACTTCGACGTAACCACGGGAACCCCAGAGAAGAGTGCCTCTGCAATCGGAATTCCGAAACCCTCGAAGACCGAGGGGTAGAGTGAAGCCACTGCACCCTGAGTGATCGCGGGCAGGTCTTCATGAGTCACTTCGGGACGAAAGAGAACTTTCGATTCAAGCCCCAGCTCCCGAACATCCTGCTGTGCCTCACGCGCATAAGGGGAACCTAAGTGACCGATGACAACCAATGGAGGCGCGTCTTTTCTCAAACGCGGGCTTCCAAGAGCCCGAATTGTGGAACGAAGGCGCTTCCGTTCAATGACCGATCCCACACTGAGGAGATATCGATCGGGAAGGTGGTGTTTTTTTAGGGCTCGTTGCACTTGCTCATCGGATTTGGGTTCGAGAAAAACCTCGGCCGGACTTTGATAAAGCGTTTTCACCTGGGCCGGATTTTTGCCGTAAAGTTCGAGAACGCTTTGACGAGTCGCATCGCTTGTCACGAGCACTAAGCGCGCGCGATGAACTGCCGAGCGCATCTTCATTCGATAGACTTGACCATCGATCATCGGAAAAAGCCTGGGCTGAAGTTCCGCCACCAAGTCGTGAATCGTAACCACAGGTACAATCGAGGTCTTTTCGATACCGAGGGGGAGCTCAGCGCTCAGCCCATGAAAAAGATTCAATCGATCTTCACGGAGTTGCCGAACAACGCCCCATTCTCGCCAACCTAAGCGAGCAAAAGAGGGTCGCGGAGTGTGAATCTGATAGCGGTCTCGGAAGGGATCCTGATCCAAGCGTTTCTGATTGACCTTCGGTGAGTAGAGATGAATCGCGAGTGTATCTGAATGAAAGCGCGCGAGCCCGTGTACCGTGCTGCGACTGTGATTCCCGAGGCCGGTAGAGTTCCAAAAAAAGCGTTTCGCGTCGAAGCCGATCTTAAGCACTGAGGGTTTTACCTTGATGCCTTCAAACTAACGAAGGAAACCCTAGGCCTGCAATGGTGAAGCACACAGAAGGATGAATTGTTATGATCGCAGTAATCGCAGGAGCAACAGGGTTGACCGGGCTTGCCATCGTTCAGGAGCTCGAGCGACGGCCAGAAATCACGCAAATACTCGCCCCAGTTCGAAAACTAGGCCGTCTTTCCCCTGATACTCAAGTGAAAGAAATCCTTCTCCCAGAAGGCGGCTACCCTGAGCTTCTCCGGACCGGATTTGCCACACTCCAGGGGGATATTTACATTTGTGCCCTCGGGACCACTCACAAAAAAGCGGGCTCGAAAGCGGCGTTCCGCACTGTAGACTATGACGCGGTGGTCGCATTCGCACAGATCGCTCAGCAGTGCGGTGCCCCCGCTTTCGGGCTGGTATCCGCCAGCGGTGCCTCACGAAACTCGCTGGTTCACTACTCTCGCGTAAAAGGTGAGGCCGAAGATGCGATCACAGGGATGGCCATCCCGAGCCAGACTATCATTCGTCCATCGCTCCTCATTGGTGAGCGAGAAGAAGAGCGCCCGGCCGAGCACCTCAGCATTCTGGCCTGGAAAAAGCTGCAAGCCTTTCTACCTCAAAGACTGTCGAGAGAGCTCGGCTCAGAAGTGCATGCAGTGGCACGAATCCTGGTCGACCAGTGTGTGCAGAGCAAAGCTGGAGTTCACATCATTGAAGCGAAAGAGATCCATTAAGCCCTTTCAGCTTTGAAGGCCGCTGCGGGAACCCAGCACGAGTTCGACGAAGGAGACGGGAAAAAGATCACGACAGATGTCCACACGCAGAGATTTTTTCCGTACCCGAGGAGGACGAGTGCGCGCGTGACCAAAGCGGCCATAGAAGGCCGCTGCGGGAACCAAGCACGAGTCTGACGAAG
>CANMSW010000146.1 GCA_947500275.1 Bacteriovoracaceae bacterium
AAAACAAAAAAGGCCGGCATGCTTTCGCATACCCGCCTTTTTTGTTTTCAGAATTTAAATGGCGATCCCGAGAGGAGTCGAACCTCCGACCTTCAGCTCCGGAGGCTGACGCTCTATCCAACTGAGCTACGGGATCGCACTTACGGGTTCGGTTAACATGGCCAGGGCCTGAGTGCCAAGACCCAACAGTTTGAAGTTCGGGCCTTTCCTTACCTTTGGAAGATCTCAGTCAGCAGGATCAAGCTCCCCATTCCCAGGATAAACCACCCAAACGCCTTCTTAAGGACGGGGGCAGGAACCTTCTGATTCAGTCGACTACCTAGCAAGATCCCCAGGGCAGCAAGGAGTGTAAATCCGGCTAAAAAGGGCCAGGATTCAGAGGGGATGGACGATTGCCCAAGGCTCATGGTGAATCCAAAAAGGGAATTGAGTGTGATGATCAGAAGCGAGGTTCCCACTGCCCGGTCCATGGGAAGCTTAAGGAGTCCGACCAGGGCTGGAACAATAAGGAATCCCCCACCCGCACCCAAAAAGCCCGTGATTGCTCCCACGCCAAAGCCCTGGGCCCCGACTTGGAGAGGGGGCGCCCGTTCCGCGGTGGCCTTGATTGCGCGCCCAAAAAGCATCGCCCGTGCCGCAAGCATCATGACGACCGCGAACGCGCCCATGAGGAGGGTGTCTTTCGAAACGCTCAATCCTCCCGAAAGCGCAAACTCAGCCGGGATTTGCGGCAGAATCACGCGCCGGGCGATAGCGACTCCCGCCAAAGCGGGAAGTGCGAATGTCAGGCCTGTCTTGAACTCTACCAAGCCCCGCTTGATATAGGGCAGGGTTCCAATCCCTGAAACAAGACCTACAATCAGCAGGGACTCTTGCGTCGCACGGGTGGCCACATGTCCGAAAAGGTAGACGAGGATTGGAACCGTGAGGATCGCGCCCCCTCCACCTAAAAGACCAAGGGTGATGCCCATCACCGTCGCTGCGATATAGCCTAGGGCTGCGAGAGCATGGGGGTGTGAGAGTTCAATGAAGTTCATAGGATTCGCGCCGAGTTACTTAAAGTTCTCAAACAACGACTCCTTGAGGAGTTTAGGTGAAGGCCCCACGTAAGATCCCGCTTCACGGACGAAGGTCTCGCGATCTTGATTGAGCGAAGCATTGATTTGTAGTTGCGTAGCCCAGGTCGAAGCTCTTCCGCCCTCGGCGTCGTGCCCGGTGAGGAGGATTTGTTCGACCCGTGCGACTGCTTTAATTTTTTGCAGGCTCTCGTAGTGAGCGGCTGGGTCTCCGGTCGGTAAATCGTCGCGTCCGGTATCTCCATGAATGACCGTATCCCCCGTGAACAGGAACGGCCCCCAAACTGGCGTGATGCTGTCTTGGGTGTGGCCCGGAGTAAGTAAAATCTTTAAGGCACCTGCTTGCGTTGGAAGGTCTAAGTCCCGCGAGACACGGAGGTGGATTTTTCGGCTCGGCGCTTTCTCGTGCATCACGAGGGGAGCTTTGAGCTCAACGGCGAGCTCACCGGCGCAAGAGATATGGTCAGCGTGAGTGTGCGTGTCGATGACGGCAACGAATCGGTACCCCTGGAAATCTTTCTGCGCAGTTTTGACGAGAGCGTCCCAATCGTCGCGCATGGGGTCGACCACGATCGCCTCGTGGGTGGTTTCGTTCCCGGCGATATAGGACATATTGTCGTCGTTAACGACAGCAATCACCTTCCAGCCTTTCGGCGCTCGGGCGCCGTCAAATAGGATCGACGATAGATCTTTTAGGATAGTTGGATAAGTCGACATAAAAGTTTAGGCCTCTTGTTCGTCGCAAAAAATCCGCTTCAAGGAGCGCATCAGCTTCCCTATTCGTGGGTCTTCGATTTGATAGTAAATAAATCTCCCTTCGCGCCTCGCCGTGACGAGTCCCTCAGACTTCATCTTGGCTAGGACCTGGGATATAGTGGGCTGTGGAGCTTGGCAGGATTCTATCAACTCCCCTACCGAGGACTCGCCTTGGGCAAGTTGGCAGAGGAGTCTCATCCGCAGGGGATGGGCGAGGAGCTTAAGAAGGTCGCTCACTTCATCTGCTTTTTGGCTCAGCATTACTGCGTCAGTCGTTAAGTTGGCTGCCATAGGGTTTCCCGTCTTTATATTCATATATTTGAATATGTGAATATGTTGCAAGTCTTTTTTTGGTCCCATCCTTAACTTGCGAGCTCCGTTATTCAGGCAGAAGATCATAACGCTCCCAATCCAACTGTTGAGGCGGTCTCGCATGGTTTCATCTCCAAGTTTCATTCTTGAAGTTCGCGATCTCAAAAAGTCCTTTCCCGGAGTTCAAGCTGTCGATGGCGTGAGTTTCGGAATTGCTGCTGGCCGCTGCTTCGGCCTTCTTGGCCCCAATGGTGCGGGCAAAACGACGACGATCGAGATGATCGAGGGCATCACGAAGCCAAGTTCAGGTGAGCTGCTCTTCAAGGGGCGCCCGATTGGTCGGGATTTCAAAACCAGCGCCGGCATTCAGTTCCAAGCGACCAGCCTGCAGGAATACCTGACCGTTCGTGAAACCGTCGTGATGTTTGCGAGTCTGTATACGAAGCGCGCGGACTTGGAAGAACTCTACCGCTTGTGCGATTTGACCGAATTCTTGGATCGCGAAGCCCTCAAGGTGTCCGGCGGGCAGCGCCAACGGATGCTTCTCGCCGTAGCGCTCGTGAACGATCCTGAAATTGTTTTCTTGGACGAGCCCACGACGGGTCTGGATCCACAGGCCCGCCGCCAGTTTTGGGAGTTGATCCGGAAGCTGAAATCCCAGGGCAAGACCATTGTCTTGACGACCCACTACATGGAAGAGGCTTATGCTCTTTGCGATGAAATCGCGATCATGGATCACGGCAAAATCATCGCGCGCGGTGTCCCTGATTCTCTTCTCAGGCAGTATTTTGATACGGTTACCCTCGTTCTACCAACCGGAGGCCCTGCGCTCACGGCCGAGATCGTCGCTACGGCAAAAGAGGTCCTCGATCGTCCGGACGGACTTGAAGTTCGGACGTCTGAAGTAAACCGCACGCTTCAAGCTCTCATCGCCTCGGGCCGAGATCTTTCGAAGATTCAGGTGCGAAGCAGTACGCTCGAAGATCTCTTCCTCCACCTCACCGGCAAGGAGTTACGCGAATCATGAAACTAGAACGACTCAGATCCATTCTTGCTGCTCGAAACAAAGAATTCCTCAGGGACTACTCCTCTCTGGGTT
Source organism: Bacteriovoracaceae bacterium (assembly GCA_947500275.1). GTDB lineage: Bacteria > Bdellovibrionota > UBA1018 > UBA1018 > UBA1018 > CANMSW01. Next base: position 3,244 of record CANMSW010000146.1, read on the forward strand.
GGAACTTCGCCTTTCCTGTTCTCGTCGTGCTCGGGTTTTCGTTCGCGTTTTCGGGTCGCGAGCAGGACCTCTTCAAGATCGCAGTGGTTGCGCAACCCGACGCTGCGCTTTCTTCAGAATTTTTGCAGATTCGGCACATTCAGAAGGTCGATAAACAAGAAAGCGAGTTACAAGATACGCTTCAGCGTCTGAAGCGCCATCAGGTCGATTTCGTCCTGGCGCCCGCAGAACAGGGGAGCGGACTTCGGTATTGGCTCAACGAGACGTCCCCGAAGGGATATCTCCTTGAGAAGCTGCTTTTAGGGAGCGTGCCCGAAGCGGCGCGACTCCAAGTGATCAAAGGCACGGTTGCCGGCAAAGAAATCCGTTACGTCGATTGGCTCATTTCCGGCCTACTTGCGATGAACATGATGTTCTCAGCCCTTTTTGGGGTGGGTTACACGATTGTCCGGTATCGAAAGACGGGATTCCTGAAACGATTGAAGGCCACGCCATTGACTCCGATGGAGTTCCTCCTTGCTCAGATTTTTTCTCGCCTCTGGCTCTTGGTCTCTGTGACCGCGATAGTTTACACGGGCTGCCACCTGCTGGTTAAATTCACGATGCTCGGATCCTATTTCGACCTTTTCGTCGTCTTGATCGCTGGCTCCCTGTGTTTGATCTCGCTGGGTCTAGTGGTCGCAGCTGCGATTCGGAGCGAGGAGTTTGCGGGCGGAGTCTTGAACCTCCTGACATGGCCGATGATGTTTCTTTCTGGTGTGTGGTTTTCGCTTGAGGGGTCGCCCAACTGGGTGATCCAAGTCGCGAAAGTGTTCCCACTCACGCACGTCATTGGTGCGGCACGGGCGATTATGACTGAGGGGGCAACGCTTGGCCAAGTGATGCCGCAAGTCACGGCGCTCGGGGCCATGACCCTCGTGTTCCTCGTTTTAGGCTCGGCCATCTTTAAGTGGGAATAGGCACTCTTAAACGATTCACGACGAAAAGGGCGGCTGGCCGCGTGACGGCCTGAATCAGCTCGTGTTAGGACCAAAGACGCATGAAAAACCGACGCTACATCACGACCCCTCTCTATTATGTGAATGCCCGCCCTCATTTGGGCCATGCTTACACGACGATTATGGCTGACGTCGTAAAGCGCCATTACACACAGCGGGGCGATGAAGTCGTTTTCTTGACCGGGACAGATGAGCACGGCGAGAAGATTGCTCAAATTGCAGCACGCGAGGGGAAGGCGCCGCAGCAGCTTGCCGATGAAGTCTCGGCGGACTTCAAAGAAACTTGGGAAAAAATGAACCTAAGTTTTGATATTTTTTATCGCACGACCTCGCCTTCCCACGTGGCAGCGGTTCGCGAGGCCCTGACGCTTCTCAAGTCTAAAGGTGAGATCGAGTTTCGTGAGTACGAAGGAAATTACTGCGTCGGTTGCGAGCGGTTTTTAACGGATACCGAGCTCACGGCAGATGGTACTTGTGCTGATCACCAGAAGAAACCTGAGCACCGGAAAGAAGGGAATTACTTCTTCTTGATGAGCAACTATCAGCAGAAGCTGATCGACCATCTCGAGAGTCACCCGGAGAGCATTCGCCCGGACCAATACCGGGGCGAGATTCTTTCGTTCCTCAAAAACGAAAAACTCGGAGACCTATGTATTTCTCGGCCGAAGAGCCGCCTCACTTGGGGCATTGAACTCCCCTTCGATTCAAATTTCGTCACCTATGTGTGGGTCGATGCCCTTCTGAACTACCTGGCTGCGACTGGCTGGCCAGACGCTCAGAAGTATGACGAGAAGCTTTGGAACGAGGCAGTGCATCTGATCGGCAAGGATATCGTGAAGACCCACTCGGTCTACTGGTTCTCGATCTTGATGGCACTCGGCGTGAAGCCTCCGAAGAGCTTAAACGTCAACGGCTACTGGCTCATCGGCGGCACCAAGATGAGCAAAAGCTTGGGCAACGTGGTTCGCCCGCTCGACGTGGAGGGGACCTACGGCCGCGAGACTTTACGTTTCTACTTGCTCCGCGAGATGTCTTACGGAAATGATTCGACCTTCACGCTCGAAAGCTTCGTGAACTCAGTGAACGCTCATTTGGCGAACGGCATCGGGAATTTGTGCTCGCGCGTGCTCACGCTCTGCCAAAAAAATGGGGTCACCCAAGTTCCTGCGGGCGCGAAACTTGAGAGCGCTGACCAAGCGTTGCTCGATCGGCGGGCACAAGCTCTTCAGGAGTGGAATGCAGCATTCGAAGAGTTGAAGTATCAAAACGCGGTGAAATCGTGGTCTGAGCTTGTGACTGCGTGCGACCTCTATATCAACGAGCAAAAGCCATGGGCCTTAGCGAAGGATCCCGCCCAGTCAGGGCGTTTGCACACCGTTTTGACCGTGTGCATGCAAGTGATTGAAGCGCTGGGGGTCTTGATCTACCCCGTTTTGCCCGAGGCTTCTCTGAAAATCTGTGGGGCATTGGGCCTTGAAACTCCCGACTTGAGCGCCGTGACTCGGGCTGAAGTACGCGCATTCCCAGCGATCGCTGAAGTTCCAAAGCTTTTCATGCGGATCGCGCTTCCAGCGCCTGAAGCAGATTCAAAAGCTTGATCGCAGAGTCAGCGGACCCAGTCGTAGTTGAAAGAAACGCTGATGCGTTCTTGCTCTACGAGGTTCGCTGGCACTTCGTGTT
>CANMSW010000147.1 GCA_947500275.1 Bacteriovoracaceae bacterium
ACTGCTGGATTTTCTCCAGCTCGCTCCCCTTCGATGTCGCGATGGTTGCGATCAACGCTGCTGCCACCGATGAAGCGAGTGTTGCCTCTTCGGGATCCGCTGAGCATAGTGCTGCGAACAGAACCCACATTGGGTGCACCTGCCTGCGCCGAGGTTGAATCTCGTTCGTAGCCATCCATGATCGTTTGTCTCGCAAGATCGCGATTTTCTGGTGCGCTGTTGTTGAAGGACGTTCGAGGAGGTGCTCTTAACTGGAACTGTGTTGCTTCCCGATTTAAAACGCCGTTGGGATGAGTGAAGGTTCCTGCATCGCATACGAACCGAGTAAGCCCAGGCTCGCACTCACCTGCTCTACTGCAATGAGAGGAGTTTGGGTTTGGCGTCGACCCCTCGGAAGACCGTGGCATGCAGACCACCTCGGCAGCCTCGACGGAGGGGATTGAGAATCCGAGAGTGGAGGACGAGAAGAGTAGGATCAAGAATTGAAGAATTCTCATGAGCCGATTCGAACGGAACCCAGTCATAAGGAACGAGCCTTTTTTTCTCACTCTTCAGACCCTCTTCATATATCCTGGCCAAAAGTAGGCCTTTTTTAAGTATGGCTGAGGGGGGGTGATAAAAAAAGAATCAAAGATGATTTTTTTAGTTCGTCTTTCCAATGTGAATTGGTGTGTCACGGGAGACTCGAATCATTCCGCAATCTTGTATATCATGCCTCGACCGAATGTTCTTTTGATGAGGAGTTAGATTCCTTGAAGTTCGACGAAACGGGGAGAGCCAGGGAGAAGAATTCGGCAGCCTACCGAGGGGGGTTGAGCCGTGCAAGCTGGGCTACATTGGATCCGAGTATCCTGAACGAGGGGAATCGCCTCGAGTTGATTTACAAAGGGCTCAAGAGCCTGCATCTCGCTCGAGGCTTGCTCAAGCTCCCTGCGACTTGGGAGCCCAGGTAACGGGAGTGCGGAAAGAGCAGAGGCTGCGGGTAAAACTCCGGTTCGAAGTGTTTGCATTTGTGCATGAAGTTGACTTGGGGTGAGGCCGTCAGTCTCAAACTGATTCATAATTCCATTAGTGACCGGACCCGTAATATTCCCACAGCGAATCCGCTTATAGCTCTCCAGTAATTTTCGAATATTAAATAACGCGACGTGAGTGGGGTCATTCGAAATAGGGCGAGAGGGGAGTTCTGCACCCTGGCAAGTCGTGCTTCCTCCGAGGGCATCACGTCCGACTGAGGACTGCACGCCTTGAAGGGATCCAAGGACTGTCTGAGTGATTCGGGTCATGTCTGCCGGGCTAGTACAGGATATCAGTGAGCCTAATGGCCCGGCAGCTCCTGCGGCGCCCATCGCACCTGTGACCATCGCTCCCAAATTACCCAAAGATCCTGCGTCGATTCCCGAACCTAAAGAAGTAGAAGATGAGGCACTCTGTCTCGCTCCTAGGGGAAGGGCTGAAAGAATATCAGCGTTGATTACTTGCGGTGCAGATAGAAGTAGAACGAGAAGTACGCCCCTTCGAACGCTTTGTGCCATGTATGAATTTTACATGGAGGACCCAGGACCTGTCTACCCAGGGTATTCTGCCTCATGAACTCCTCGAAGGGGGAGGTCATGAGTGACCCAGTTGATACACTCCGCTCCTTTTCTTGAGGGAGTCGCCACCTGGTTTTATAAATCTTTGGAAAAAAAATCGCTTTTCTCTGACAATCTGTGACGGGGGTCGTGAGTCGAATGAAAATAAGAATTACGAACATGAAGGCTGTGTTTCTTCTTTGGATCCTCAGTTCCCTTTTCGTCATGGCGGGAGGAAGCTCTTCCGCTCAAGAATCTGGGTTCGTTCCAAACACAGACGAGCCCAATGCTCGTGGATCTGAAAGGTGTCACTCCACTCCACCGCCCATGTCGCCGGGAACTCGTCGTTTCGTCGAAACGATAGCTCGCTTTGAGGCACTGTATGCACACGTAAAATGTAATAGTTTGCTTCGAACCATGGGTGGTGATCTCGTTCAAGGATTCGAGCAGCCTGAAGGTAAAAACCCGCGAGAACTTGCTGAAATTCTAACCTCGATGCAACAAGGTATCGGAAACTCGCTTCGTCTCGGTGTAGCCGAAACTCTTGTATCCGGAGCAAGTGGTGCACGCCAGAATATAAACGAAGTTCTGATACCTGCTTTCAATCAGATGAAAGAAACGGCGATTCTGAAAGATACTAGAATTCGTTGTAGCTCGACCTGTAATCCCGAGGCTGGGCATTGCGAGATGCTTGCTCCCATTCCGGGTTCGAGTTGGATCCGATAGTTTTTTCTCAGCCTGGGCATTTGAATAGAGTCTGTTTAATATCTCTAGGCTTAAACAAAATAGGGCCGCCTAACTTAAGGCGCTTGGACCTGCAGATCGAAAAAAACTGTGGCTGTATCCTTCACTTTGATGAAGAGGAATGGCTTCACCTGAATGCCATGGTCTGCCAGGTTGACTTGGAACTGACCCGAAACCGGGATGAATCCTTCAGAGGTCTTTCGCTCGACTTTAAGCAGGATTTTCCGCTGCTGACTTTTTCCGTGAATCGAAAGTGTCCCGGAAAATTCGAGCACACTGGGTGAGTTTGAGGCCGAAAGGGGGATCAATAGATCCGGACGAGCGTGAAACTCGATGAGTGGATATCGAGACGAGTTCGGTCCGCTCTGAGGGAGTTCGTTATCTTTACAGACTTGTGACTTTGGGAACTGCGATTCCCGGTAGTCGAGTTCGATTGCTTCGCGGAGGTGGCATTCTAATTCTGCGTTACCCGTCTTGAGCTGACGGACCTGAAACGAGATGTGAATTTCATGAATGCGAGTCCCTGTAGAGTCGAATATCACCCAGCCGTCGTTAAGCTCCTGGACTTTCCCTTCGTGAGTTCCGAGCGTGTAAGGAAGTTTAAACTGCAGACCAGCGTCGGGGGTGAGGCGGACCGGAACCTTCTTGAGATCCTCAGCGTTTGAGGAAGATGAAACGGCGATGAGGGTGAGAAGCCCGAAGAGAAGTTGAACCATCCTTCGATATTGACCCTAAAGGCGTGAGAATTAAAGGCACACCGTGTGCAACTCTCCGCGCCAGACATGCCACCGGCATGTCTGCTCGCGGCCGTTCAGTCGGGTTCTCGTCCCAAGTTTCACTGACTCGGGTCTGCATTAATTTAGATTATTTTTTTTGGAATTTTAAATTGGTGCGAGGAGGGGGACTCGAACCCCCACGCTTGCGCATACGCCCCTCAAACGTACGTGTCTACCAGTTCCACCATCCTCGCACTGGAAGTCATCAAAAAGACTGTAACAACAAGGGATTCCCGTGATTTAGCGGACCCATTCCTTTCCGTCAAGCCACGAATTCTTGCGGACTGCAGGATTTTTAAGTCCTGCTTTTACCATTCGCTCCGAAGCCCGAAAAACCAGGCGGTTTCCCCGACCGTGGGGCCGGACCCCGTAGCGCTCCCAGTTCTTAAGCGCGCCTCGGCGACGAGGTAGGTGCGCTTCACTCCGGTCGTGGCGTAGAATTCGCCGGCTGCTGATGGCTCAAGCGGGTTCAATAAAATGAAAGCGCCCGCAAAAGGCCCCTGAGCCAAGAACCGACCGCTTTCTCCCCCTACGTTGTATTGCACACTCTCAATGGAGTACCCCCCCATCGGGACCACCCATTGCCCGCGGAAGTACTTCATCTGATATCGAGCCTGAAACCCGACGGACCAAAGAGCGATCGTATTTGAGCTCAAAGTAGTCTTTGGGATTTCGGGATAAACCTGGGCACTCGGGCCAAGTCCGATCACACCCAGGGCTTGAAGAAATGCGGGTTGCCACTCCGTCTGGAGTGTGACGCCGCGAAAGTTCTTTACTTCGGATGCGTTCGCTCCGGGGAGATCCCCGCCCGTTCCAAGTGCTGAGGGTCCATAGGCGACCTGTAGCGCCCAGTTCGGACGCTCGCGGTCATAAGGCCTGACATCGATTTCAAACGTCGAAGACGACGGACTCTCTGATGCCTGAACTTCGGTTGCGACGGTGACAGACTCAGGAGGCGGGGCGTCTTGAGGGGCGTCCGGGGCGTCATCCGGATAACTGTTCGCGTCACTCATGGTCTTGACGTCGCCTTCACTCGGAGCAGGGGTATCGGCTGAATCCAGTTCGTCAAGCGGAGGCTCGGTCACTACCGGTTGCTCAGCGGAAGGGACAGGAGCCCCCTCGGGGGGAGGCGTATTTTCGTCGGCTTGAGCACCTTCTAAGGAAGTCAGCATCGTGAGAGCGGCGAAGGTGGCTAACTTCAAATGAGTCTGAGAGAAGGTTCGCATATCATTGAGTCTACGATTGAGTCTTAGCGTCTGCAACGACCCGCCAAAAAAGAGTTCAGGGGGTGCTGCAGCCGAGCCTTGCTGTGAACTCCGTTCAAGGGCATCTTGAGAGCCATGACCGCAAAATCTCCTCAGAAAAAGAAACCCCTCCAATCCTCTGGAAAAGCGCGTAAGAAGGCGCCGTCCAGTCCTCGGAGACGAACCCTTCCTCCCGGGCCGATGTTGGCTTTTCCCGAAGTGATGCGGAGTTTTCTGGGTTTTCTAGAAGCGAACCACAAAGCTGCGACCACCGTGATGAGCTATAGCGGGGATCTGAAAACGTTCGACGAATTTCTGACGCGAGGACTCGGATCTAAAAGTGTCCCGATTCAGAAGCTCACCGTGAAGGACCTAGATCAGTTTCAGGACTTCCTCATTGCTCAGGGACTGAAAAGCAATACACGGCGCAGAAAAGTTCTCGTCGTCCGTAAGCTTCTTCGCTGGCTGCATCAACGGAATAAACTGGGAAGCGAGATCGGCGTTCGTCTTCCCTCGTTGCGGCGCGTGGAGCGAATCCCCTTCACGGTGGAGACGGCGGACCTCATCAAAGCGATCCATAAATTGCCAAAACAAACGGAACTCGATGCGCGCAACCGGGCGCTTCTTTGGTTACTGGCCGAGAGTGGCTGCCAAGTCAGCGAGGTGAAGGGCCTTCGGTTTGATCAGGCACGATCCCGCGGTAAAGAGGCCTGGATTGAGTTTACGGGGCGAAATCCCCGAGTCGTCCCCGTCTCGAAAGAATGGGTCGAAGCGATCAAGCACTTGAAAAGCATTCAACGAAAAAAGGACAATCCTTGGATCTTTCTTGGATTCAATAAATTTGGCCCTCTTCAAGGGCCCATTTCGTCACGTGGCGTAGAGCTCCTGGTTCGCAGCTATGCCGAGCGCCTAGGTGAAAAGAAATTGGTCCCTCGGACTTTTCGTCATTCTGTCGTCATTCATTGGGCAAAGCAGGGTCTAAACGAGGAGATGATTCAGAAATGCCTAGGGCTTCGGTCTCGATATGCATTTCGAGTTTACGTGCCCATGCTTCGAGCGCGGGGATTGCTGGCAAATTAAGGCAGTTGTGCTCGCCGCTGATTAAATCCAGCTCCTCATCCACATCCACTGGCGGAATTGATCTCCCGGGATTTTGAATGCGGCGAGTATCGGCAAAAAGTAAACAAATAGGCCTAAAACGACACAGAAGTAAGCGGCCTGCGTGATGAGTAAAATTCGGCGCTGAGAGGGTCTTGAATAGTGTTCTTCAAGCCACTGAAAACAGGCCGCCAAAGCTAGGCTGAGAAAAAGCGCAGCCGGATAGTAATAATAATAGAACGAAACGACGCGAAGGCCGGTTCCCCAGCAGAAATACAGCATCGCCCAGAAGCAAAGGACCATCCCCGCCAAGCTTCGAGCCTGTTTCTGATTGAAAAGCCATTGAATCCCACAGCCGACCAGAGCCAAGAGGCCAGGCCAAACAACCGCTGGATTCCCAATCATCAGGACGCCCCGGACAAAACCAGGCTCGGGCTCTTTATCAAACACATACCAAATGGGGCGAGTCATCAACGGCCAG
>CANMSW010000148.1 GCA_947500275.1 Bacteriovoracaceae bacterium
CTCGGTCAGATGCTTCCGAGTTTTCGATTTTTCCGCGCGGAATGTCGGCCCGAAAACATAAACCTTCCCAAAAGCCATGGCACCTACTTCGCCGTAGAGCTGCCCTGACTGGGTCAAGAAGGCTGTCTCGTCGAAGTAGGGAGTCGAAAAGAGATTGGACGTCCCTTCGCACGAAGCAGGGGTCAGAATCGGCGCATCGAAGCGGATGAATCCACGCTTCTCAAAGAACTCGTGAATTGCGCGCATGATTTCAGAGCGGACGCGGATGGCCGCCCATTGTTTTTGAGAACGCAGCCAGAGATGGCGCTTTTCCATCAAGAACTCAACGCCATGGTCTTTCGGCGAGATCGGATAAGGTTCCGCGACTTGAACGAGCTTAATCGAACGAACTCCCAACTCGTAGCCGCCTGCAGATCGAGGTTCCTTCCGGATGACGCCCGTGACCTCGACCGAGGACTCTTGCGTGATTTTCTCGAAATCGGCGAACGCCGCCTCCTCACATTCACCTTTGAAGAGGATGCCCTGCATGAGGCCCGTTCCATCGCGCAGAATTAGAAACTTAATTTTCCCTGAACTCCGCTTGTTATAGACCCAGCCTTTCACGGTGACAGTCTGACCATCGTGTTGACCAGCATCTTCAATAAAGAAACGGGCAGGTGCTTGCGGTTTCATTTCGTTACTCATCTGATTTCCTTCCTCTTCAAAAATCTTGGGCAAGTTTTGCTAAAGTCCGAACGTACATGCCGGAGGCACCTCGCTTCGGAACATAAGTGAGATTGGTGAGATTGTAAGCCATCGCAGCGATATCAAGATGGACCCAATGCACGCCTTTTTTTACAAATTGCTTGAGAAACAATGCGGCGCGAATGGTGCCGCCGTAGGAATCATTGCAGGTGTTTCGAAGGTCTGCATGCTCACTGCGGAGATCGTCGAGGTATTCGTCCCACAGCGGAAGCTGCCAAAGTTTTTCGCCTACCCCGTCTCCTGCCCGACGGACTCGCTCTACTGAATCCGTGTAGTTCCCTAAAATAGCTCCACACTGTTTACCCAGCGCTGTCGAAACAGCGCCGGTGAGCGTCGCCATATCGACCAGGAGATCCGGCTTGAACTGGTGGGCAAAGTCTAAAAGGTCAGCAAGGATGAGACGACCTTCCGCATCAGTGTTGATAATTTCGACCGTCAGCCCAGCGCGAGACTGGATGATATTACCGGGTTGAACGGCTGTGCCGGACGGCATATTCTCAGTGAAGCCAAGAATCGTGACGATTCGACAATTCACCTTGCGGCGAGCAGCCAAGACCGTCGCGGCCAGGATCGAAGCAGCCCCACTCATGTCATGCTTCATGTCCTCCATGCGGAGGCCAGGCTTGAGCGAGATCCCTCCGCTGTCGAACGTAATCCCTTTGCCGACCCAGACTTGGGTCTTGGGTTTCTTCACGCCACGAGGCTTGTACTCCAAGACAACGATGCGTCCTTCGCGCTCGCTTCCGGCCCCTACTGCCAGAAACAGATTCATCCCTTCACGTTTTGCATCGGCCTCCGTCAAAATAGTGCAACTGAGTCCATTTTCACGAGCGAGAGTTTTGGCCTGGCTTGCAAAGTACTCGGGAGTACCTACGTTCGAAGGCTCATTGGAGAGGTCGCGGGCCAGATGAACACACTCGGCTTCGTGGCGAAGGTCGGCGAGGATCTTTTTCCAATCCACGACCCGTTCAGGATCCGAAGATGTGACCCGAACGCGTTCCACGCCTGGACGAGCACTGACGAGAGTGCGGTGACGATTGAATTGATAAGAGCCAAGAAGGAGTCCTTCCAACCAAGCCCGCAAGAACCGGCGGGAATCCCCAGCGAAGGCGTCGAGATCAATGCGTAGACTGGAGATCCGCTCACTCGAAAGGCGCGAAACCATGGCGCCCCCCCAGCTGCGCACCCTCTCCTCGGTCAAATCCCCTGGTTCGCCGAAACCAGAGAACAAAACGTGTTCAGAAGGCCCCACTCCTCCGAAACGCACCAACTGAACGCTTCCGGCTTTGCCCGTCGCCGAATCAGTCGCGCTCAGTCGCTCCAAGAGCTGGACGTGTGAGACTGAGTCCGAAAACGGACGGCCCTCTTCTTTCTTGAAGACCGCAATCCAGTCGCAAAAAACCGGACGGGTCGGGGTGCGGGTCGATTTTCCGCGAGCGCGAGAGCGCGATGAGAGCGAATCGGTCGATTCCGATGCGAGAACAGCTTCCAGAACAGGGAGTTTCATCCTAAATTGGCTAACACAGGAAATTACGCATGTTAAAGCGGTATCACCACATGGTCGGCGGAGTCTTTCGCGTTGTAGACACTTCAGTTGTCGCAACGTCCTGGTTAGCTGCGTGGTGGATCCGATTCAAAATGCCGGTCGTGATCCCCGTCACCAAGGGACTCCCCGCTTTTTCCACTTATGCAGCCCTGACTCCGCTCGTGGTTTTTCTCTGGATGATTGTCTTCCAGAACATGCAGGTCTACCAATCTCGACGGATGGTGAGACGGACCCACGAAGTCCAGGCCCTCTTGAGGGCGCACTTTGTCGCCCTCCTTCTTTTTATTTCAATCACTTATCTCTTTAGTGAATACCGCTACTCTCGAGGCGTCATGATTTGGTTCGGGTCGATCAGCGCCCTCGCTTTGGTCATTTTCCGATTGGTTCTGAGGAACTCCCTCAGAGCGGTTCGGCGCAGGGGCTACAATCTTCGCTATGTGATGATCGTCGGCGAAAGCGGCGCGACCGAGACTCTGATCCGCCATCTTCTTCGGTTTCCTGAACTCGGGATTCGTCCAAGAGGGGTTGTGGCGCAATCCGCACTCCCAGCCAGAGAGGTTGCCGGGGTCCCTATCCTCGGGAGCTTTCAGGACCTTCCACACCTGATTCGCCAGTACCAAGTTGATCAAGTCATCGTGGCACTCCCCCATAAGGATGCCCATGCGCTCGACAGCATTCTCCGCTCGATTAAAGATGAAATGGTCGAGCTGCAGCTCGTTCCTGATGTTCACGAGTACGTCACCCTCGGTTGCGAAGTGGAAGAAATTGAAGGCCTTCCCATGGTGCGCCTCAACGACTCTCCGCTTGGCGGCTGGATGGCGATAGGGAAACGCCTGATGGATATCGGCTTGTCTGCAGTCGCTTTAACCCTTTTGAGTCCCGTGTATCTGGTTCTGTCGATTGCCGTTCGCCTGACCTCGCGTGGGCCGATTTTCTACGGCCAGGAACGGATGGGACTCGATGGCCGGACCTTCAAAATGTGGAAGTTTCGGTCAATGAAGGTCGATGCGGAAAAAGAGACCGGTGCGGTCTGGGCGAAAGCGGGCGACGACCGAAGGACGCCGATTGGGGCGCTCCTTCGAAGCACCAGTCTTGATGAAATTCCCCAGTTTTGGAACGTGTTTACTGGCGACATGTCGCTGGTTGGCCCCCGCCCGGAGCGGCCGGTTTTTGTTCATCAATTCAAGCGAGAAATTCCTCACTACATGCTTCGCCATAAAGTGAAAGCGGGCATTACAGGATGGGCGCAAGTGAACGGCTGGCGCGGAGACACCTCTCTTGAGAAACGAATTGAATGTGACCTCTATTACATCCGTAATTGGTCGTTTATTCTCGATATGAAGATTCTCTTTCTAACGATCTGGAAGGGCTTCGTGAACAAGAATGCCTATTGATGAACGCATTCGCTCGGCAGGGCGATTTCGACTCAGAAGTCTGATTCCAAACCGAATCGACCTCTATCTTTTGACTGAAGTCCTCGGACCCACGAGTGGCGGAATCATCTTTTTCACGTTCGTTTTTCTCCTTTTTCAAAGTCTCCGCTTAGCCGAATTCATCATCACTCATAAAGCTTACGGACTCGTTTTATTCGAAATCGTTGGGGCGATGATGGTTACGTTTCTTCCCTCCGTCATCCCAATCTCCTTTCTCATTGGTGTCATTATCGGGTTCGGCCGCCTTTCTGCTGATAGTGAGCTCGTGGCGCTCAAAGCGGGAGGAATCGGCATAGGTCGGCTCTCGATTCCTGTGATCCTAGCTTCGCTCGCTGCGTCAGCCCTTTCTTTGGGACTAGGGTTGGACTGGGGACCGACTGCTGACCGAATTCAGGCCGATGCGATCGCCCGGATCGCCAATACGAAAATCGTAGACTCCATCGAGGCCGGGACATTTCATTCTGACTTTTTCGATCTTCTGATCTTTGCTGAGGAGAAGGACCCGAAAACGGATCGACTGAAGAACGTCTTCATTTATGACGAGCGGGATTCGGATAGCCCACTGGTCATCGTCGCTCGCGAAGGGGAAATCATCACGGCCATCTCCAAGAGCGAATTGGGAGCTGCAGTCGTTCTCAGACTCTTCGAAGGAAACATTCACAGGACGGGTTATAAATCGGAGAAGTACCAGAAGGTCGACTTCGGCGAATACCGTGTTTACCTGGAGGTTGAAGGGGAGAGTAACGGATCAAAGGCTCGCCCAAGAAACATGACATCTTCCATGCTTCGCGACCGAATTGAGAACCTCAGAACAAGGCCTGATTCGGCGAAGGTTCAAAAAAAAATTCGGGTTCTCACGAGTGAACTCTGGAAAAGGCTGGCGATCGCGCTCAGTCCCATCGTTTTCGGATTTCTAGGAATTGGCTTTGGAACCTTGAGAACGCGCGCCGTTCGAGCGGGCGCTGCCCTGATCTCGTTCATGGTCGTCTTGGTCTACTATTTCATTCTGATCGCGGCTCAGGGCTGGAGTACGAGAGGCGAACTCCCACCCGAGATTGCCCTCAATCTTCCCAACCTCTTTTTCGCGCTCGTAGCCTGGCGCGCGATGAAATCTGCCGCCTGGTAAGCTCCACGTTATCTTAAACTTTCCGTCATACTTCTGGCAGTTGAGGCGAATTGCGCCAAAAAATCCCCGTTTTATGCGGAAAAGTGGATAACTTTCAGTTTATATACAAAAAACCCGACTTATAAGATGAAATAAGAAGTAATTTCAATTAGTTATCAAGTGTGGATAACTTCAAGTTAGGTGTGGATAACTTCCAAGTCAAGGCATCGCATATCAGGTGCGGTGCGTTATAGTGGACTAAATATCCAATTTCAAAGGCTTGAATACCACCTGGGCACCCTTAGCGAGAAATGGCATCAGAGTCTGACGCCGGTGGGGGGTCCTGTGTCTTCGGGAGTGACGACTGCCCAGAGAATGGGTCGTTCGCTTTCAGCTCGCCCATCAGCTTGGATTCCGCGAAGGCCCACGTCGCCCCCGATGCCGACTGGAAAGTAGAAGGCACGGCAGAAAACTCTTTGTCCTTTCCAAAATTGACATTGGCCGTCAGCGCACGAGGGTTCGACACTTGAACCACAAGCTTTGACTCAGCCCTGAGAACGAGGACTCGACCTTTCCGCAGAACAAACTTCATCGAAGGACGATCATCGGACTGATAACGGACCCAAACATCGGCCAACGCCTTTAAGATCACGCGCTGCTTCACTTTGGCGCGATCAATCCCAACTCCAGAACTCAATGGGTCCATCGGATTGATCGAGGGCGCGGGATCCGGAGTCGCGCTCGTCAATTCATTCGGCGTAACCGACGGACTGACTTGAGGCGCGAGCGAAGGAGTCACGATTGGGGACGGCTCCACGGAAACAGCACTCAAAGTCCGTGGAGATAGAGATGAGGAAGGCGAAGGTGAGGGGGACGCGATAATCGCGTCCATTGACGCTACCGTTGCCGAAGGTGAAGTCATCGGGCTGATGACTTCCGGCTCAACAGCTTGGGTCGTGGGATCCGGCTCAGCCGAAGCCACCGTAACAGGCGCTTCCTTCAGCTGATCCAACTTTGAATGAGAACTGTGACGCCCCACCGGCTTAAAGATCAAAAGGCCCAGCCCTCCGACAACGACGACGACCCC
>CANMSW010000149.1 GCA_947500275.1 Bacteriovoracaceae bacterium
AGCTCTTCAGGAGTGGAATGCAGCATTCGAAGAGTTGAAGTATCAAAACGCGGTGAAATCGTGGTCTGAGCTTGTGACTGCGTGCGACCTCTATATCAACGAGCAAAAGCCATGGGCCTTAGCGAAGGACCCGGCTCAGGCAGGGCGTTTGCACACCGTTTTGACTGTGTGCATGCAAGTGATTGAAGCGCTGGGGGTCTTGATCTATCCGGTTCTGCCCGAGGCTTCTCTGAAGATCTGTGGGGCATTGGGCCTTGAAACTCCCGACTTGAAAGCCGTGACTCGGGCGGAAGTACGCGCATTCCCAGCGATCGCTGAAGTTCCAAAGCTTTTCATGCGGATCGCGCTTCCCGCGCCTGAAGCAGATTCAAAAGCTTGATCGCAGAGTCAGCGGACCCAGTCGTAGTTGAAAGAAACGCTGATGCGTTCTTGCTCTACGAGGTTCGCTGGCACTTCGTGTTTCATCCAGCTTTCAAAGAGCACCAGCATGCCGGCTTCGGGGTTCAGATTCACGAAACGCTGATTGCGCGGACTTGCCTTAGGTTTTCGGGGGGGCGAACCCATGAAGAAGCCCAACCGAGGATCCTCAATTTTGAACGGGCCCGATCCCTTGGGTACCTGCAAGTAAAAGGTTCCACTGATCGCCGAGAGCGGATGGATGTGGAAACTGTGGTGACTGTGCTTTCCCATGATATTGATCCAGCACGTGCCCATTTCTAAGCGGCCGCCATCGAGATCCATTTCGAGATGCTCAGCGTATTTACTCACCTGACCATCGATCCACGTCTTCAGGCGATCAAAACCGGACGAACGAAACGGGAGATTGGAAATCGACGAGTAGGATGTGTAGCCTGCTGGGTAGTTTTTCTTCGACCAGCGCATGCCCTCGGGATCGCTCGCCTGGAAGAGTCGGGCCTCCTTGGTGAGCGACCGAATAAAATCCTTCGCTTTTGGACCCGTTTTCTTGCTGATATAGATATCGGTTGGAAAGAGGGAGTGAATGCTCATGAGTGATCCCGGCTTTGAGGTTCTGCCCATTGAATAGGCGCGATTGGGGCCAGGAGCTTGGGTAGAATTCGAACCCCTTGGCGGATCACACGCGCCTGAACTTCAGGGTCTTCGAAGCGGCTAGTCACGAGCAGCGCGTCGTCCTGCACGCCTAAGAATTCGATCGTCTCAAGCCCGGAGCGAGCGTCGACCCCGAGGTCATGATCGCAGAGCCAGAAGATATTGGAGCCTTCGACCCAGTTTGAACGGTACCACTCTACAGCCCCTTCGGGATCCCGAAGGTGGACTGGCGAGCAAGGGAGGTCTTTTAAGCGCATGGCCCAAAGACGGTGAATGGACGGATCGTCGTCTAGAATGACGAGGGTGCAGTTTTTCGGAAGTTGGATTTCGTCGGCAAACCAATCGGGTGCTTTCGCTCGTCCGAGTGTTTTTGCGGGTCCGACTTTTTGACCGGAAGCCATGATCTGAATTTCTAAGAGTCCGTGCTCAGACTGCATCACTTCTAAAACAAACGGTGAGGAGTGGGACGCGGCCGCATGCTCGAGGTGCTTCATCAGCTCGGTCGCAAAGGCACGGCGCTTCAGGTTGACGAAAACACCAAATCCATTTCCGTTCCACCACTTGAGCTTGATGAACTTTCCGGATCGGTCTTGAGCTCGAACAATCGCGCTCTCGAGCACGGGTTCAAGGAGCTGTACTTCAGGTGACTCGTCTTCAGCCCGGGACGAAGTCGCGAGTCGTGGTTTCCGCAACCGCGGCGTCGCTGGAGCCGAAGAGGCCGGCTCTGCTTTCGATTCGATTTTTTGTTCCTCGATTTGGACTGAGTCGGGAAGGTCTTCAGGCTCAGCTGGAAGAGGCAATTCCTTTCTCAACAGGGTCGCAATGCCTTCTCGGGAGGAAAGTTTTCTTGCGACTTCTTTCATCGAAAGACAGGACGCTTCGAGGGCTTCACGCGCCTGAGTGTCGAGTACGGGCGTAGTCTCAGGATTGGTCACCGAGAGTAAATGGGCTAGAGGCGACCTGAGGTCGTGCGCCAGCTGTTGGGAAAGGCGCGATAGAAAGCGCTCTTCGTTTTCGGAAAGCTCGAGCGTTTGAGTCGGGTCTGCATCATGGGGAAACGCGGGAGCGGTCACCGCTTCGCTCGGCGGGGTCGCTTCCGGTTCGACTGGAGCGGGCGTGGATTCTGTTAGGGTGCTCTGCTCTTCCGGGGCCTTCGCCGTGGCCACTTGGACCTCCGGTGCAGCGCTGACCTCGGACGCGACGGCGCGTTTGAGTTTGATCGAAAGCCAGATGTTGAATGCAGCGCTAGTGAAGAGCGCAATAATTCCCAAAAGACTCATGGAGCTGAATGACTCTGCCACGAAACAATCCCCCGAAAAACACGTGCTTTGAAACTGACCAGACCCTCTCACGAGAGTTTCAGGGAATAAAGCTGATCAGCCCTGAAGGGCCTCAAGTTCTGCCCAGCGCGCGTAAAGTTTCTCCACTTTTTCTTGAGCCGAATGGAGAGCTGACAGGGTCTCGCGGAGTTTCGTAGGCGATTTAAGAGACTCGGAGGACTGTGACTCGCCTGAGAGGCGCGCAACCTCGGCCTCGGCGTTGTGGATGGTGAGCTCCATCGATTCCCACTCGCGTTGATCCTTATAGCTGAGCTTCTTTTTTGGGGCTTTCCCAGCGGTCGCGGCAGACTTGGCTAAATTCTGCTGATTTCTGGCTGCTTTTTCGCGTTCTTTTCGCTTCTCGTCCTCGCGGGCCACGCGTTCTCGCTCATGAGTTTCCCATTGGGGATAACCCTCGAACGCGGTGACCTCGGGGGCATCGGTGTCGAAATTTTTTGAGAAGGCCAAGATCTTAGAAGTGACTTGATCGAGGAACCAGCGGTCGTGCGTCACCAAGAGCACTGCGCCAGGAAACGAGCGCAGACAGTCTTCAAGGACTTCGAGGGTGGCGAGGTCGAGGTCATTGGTGGGCTCGTCCAGGACCAAGAGGTTTGCGGGCCTGAGCATCAAGCGCGCAAGCAGGAGCCTGCTTTGCTCACCGCCGGAAAGCTTCCCCACTTCCATGTCCATCTGGCCGGTCGAAAAGAGAAAGCGATCGAGGTAGCTGCGGATGTGGAGCTTATTTCCTCGAAAGTCGACGGTATCGCCGACGGGGCACAACGTTTTCAGAAGAGTCGTATTCGGATCGAGGGCCTCTCGGTTTTGTTCGAACCAGGCCACCTGGAGCTGCTCGGCATATCGGACTTCCCCGGTATCCGGTTGTTCAGCCCCAGTGAGGAGTCGAATGAGCGTCGATTTCCCGCAACCGTTTGGTCCTAAGAGTCCAAGCCGAGTCTTCGGAGTGATCAAAAGATCGGTTTTCGGAACAATCGCTTTCTCACCGAACGTCTTCGAAATACCCCGGGCTTCGATCAGTTTCTTGGGATTCTTCTCGGATGCCTCAAAGTCGAGTCGCACTTTTTGATCGCGCGTTCTCCAGGCGAGCTCGACGGCTTCGTCTTTCATCGACTCGGCGCGGTTAATCCTGGCTTGTTGTTTCGTTGTCCGAGCTTTCGCGCCTCGGCGAAGCCACTCGATTTCGCGGCGGAGGGTGTTTTGGAGCGTCGACTCCCGTTTATCAAGTGACGCACGCTGATTGTCGCTGGCCTCCACGAAGTCTGAATACGAACCCGAAATACTGAGCAATCCCCCGGGATTGCGCCGGTCGAGCTCGATGATTCGTGTCGCGATGCGCTCTAAGAAAAGCCGATCATGGGTGATGGTGATGCTGGCAAAGGGAGCATCGACCAGGAAGTCCTCAAGCCAGCGAATCGTCTCGACATCCAGATGGTTGGTCGGCTCGTCGAGCAAGAGAAGGTCGGGTACTTTGACCAGCTCGCGTCCTAGTGCGACCCGCTTCTTCCAGCCGCCCGAGAGCGGTTCCACCAAGCCCTCCGGCAATTCAAGCTTGGAGCGAATTTCTCGGACTTTCTCGATCTTTTCCCACTCTGGGTCACCGCCGGAAAGCAACGGCTCCATGAGCGTGTCTTCGATCGTTGCTCCGGGACTGAAGGTTGGGACCTGCGCCAGGTACGCGACTCGAAGGCCACGCTGCACAGAAAGGTTCCCCGTGTCGTAGGGCTCAAGGCCTGCCAGGATCTTCAGGAGAGTGGACTTTCCGGCTCCGTTCGGTCCGATCAGACCGATCCGCTCCCCGGTCTCAATCGCAAAAGTCAGGTTCTGGAAGAGCGATCGAGCGGAGAAGGCTTTGGTGAGTTGGTGGGCGCTAAGAAGTACGGCCATGGTATCGGTGGCAGTAGCGGATTGGTGGCGCTGTGTCGAGGGCCCAGATCCCAGAAAAGCCGACCGACTGGGCTTTACCGTTGGCCGCTTGCGTGGTCTGATTTCAATCACCCATAAATAACTGGATCTGGAGGTCCCCACCCATGTCGAAATGCATCACGGCTCTCGTTGTCGCGCTCCTGCTCTCTACCCCTGCGTTGGCTCACGTTGAACTGGGTCGCTATTCTGGAACGCTCGGAGAAGCGGGCGCTCCTTGTTATATCGATATTCTGAATGTCCGATTTGAAGGTGGAATCCCTCATCCCCTGAACGAGCGCGTGGATGTTCGGTTGGACAATGGAATGGAGCTCACGCTCTCTCATCTTCCACAAATCAACCGCTCAGAAAAAACGGTGCGTCCTGAGGGCGGAAAGCTCACGGGCGTCAAGGGAACACGGGGTGTTGGCGATGCGGCCATTCTGGAGATGATCCATTCGGATGAGTATACGGGCCCTGTTTCTTTAACCGTCATTCACGATGACTACAAAGATTCGGCTCGGTCGTCTCAATCAGAGTGCGTCAAGCTTCGTAAGCAAGAAGAGTAATTTCAAGGCGAACTCTGGATCGCTTCGATTAAGTGATATCGCCCTGGCTCAAGCTCCCATCGGAGAAAGTGCCGGGGCATTTTTTTAAAATAGTCGGAAGTAGCGTGGTCTTGGAGCTCGACGACGGCCGCCCCGTTTTGGTTTGTGTTTTGGTAGAATGAGGCGAGGATTTCCGAATCGCTGAGGCCCGCGTCTGAACGCGCATTACTCGCGTTGATTTCGGGGCGAAGCGAGCCGGACACTCGGTCGTAGAAGCTTGCCCAGGTGCGCCCCTCAAGAAGAGTCTCGAGTTCCTGCTTCCAAAACGGCAATTGCGATTCGTAGGAATCCTCAAAATAGAGCTGCCCCCAAAGATTGCAGAACAAAACTGAAGCGTCCTTGAGCTCGGGGTCACCGAGGAGGACTCGAAGCGACTCGCCTGGCTTCGGGTCACAAATGCCGAGGCCATCGCCGGCCGAGATTTTAAGCTGGGGACTCTTGAATCGTTTCTTTAAGATCCACAAGGCGAGGGGGTCGAGATCGCGCGCGATGACTTTTGGATAGGAACGCAGAAACTCAAGAGGCAGACACCATCCAGCGCTTGGTCCGATGAGAAGCAGCGGACGATCCTTTGGCGGGGACCAGTGGTCCCTGAGCCAAGATCCGAGTGACTCGCGAAAAGGGCGCCAGGTCTTCGAGTGATACTTCCAGGCGCGAAAGTGATATACGACTCCCCCCGAAGGAGAGATGAGCGAGGTCATGATGGGCAAGCATGGGACTTTAGCGCAGAAGATTCAACTTTTCCGCGTCACGATCCCTATCGACGGTTACACATTCAGGACCCAGTAAAGTCCGAGCAGGCGCCTTCACTTCACCCGGAGGGACCGGGGCAGGAGCGCGGATTTTGGACGGGCGGGCTTGGTTAAGAGAATCAGTCTTTCGACTTGCTTTCCCAGCGGACCACCACGCCCTCATTGAAATCACCTGAGCGAACAATTTCGCCCCGCGCGTTCCACCAGACGAAGGGGCCGTGTGGCACTTC
>CANMSW010000150.1 GCA_947500275.1 Bacteriovoracaceae bacterium
ACTGCTCGAATCGAGCTTCATTGGTCCTTGCCTCCAGGAGGCACATTCGCCTCAAAGCGTCTGCTTTGGCTGCGGGCCGATGAATGAAAAGGGCCTTAGGATTCGGAGCTTTCCTCAAGGGGATGAATGTGTGGCGATTTGGAGGCCAGAGACTCACCATGAGGCATTCCCCGGAATGCTGAACGGGGGCATTATTGGGTCACTCTTGGACTGCCATAGCAATTGGACGGCGGCATGGGCACTCATGAAGCAGGCTCGGACCGACCACCCACCGTGCACCGTGACGGCTGACTACCTAATTAAGCTCAAAAGACCGACGCCTTCTCATCAGCCAGTTGAATTGCGGGCTTATGTCGCAGAGATCCAGGAAGATCGCGCAACGATCGAAGCAACTCTGGTGTCAGGCGGAAAAATTTGTGCAACTTGCCGCGGAACGTTCGTGGCGGTGAAACCCGGCCATCCGGCTTATCATCGTTGGTGAGGTAAGGAGCTCATGGCACCTAAATTTCGCGGAGATACTGAAGACTGGCTCGACTCGGATCAAAGCGGTAGACGTGCTGAGTCGTCCGCAGGTCGTCGGAAAAAAACGGGCAATGTCGCCGAGGGGTTAAAGCCGGAAGAGGCGAATGCGACCGTGGCAGAAGTTTTTCCAAATCAATCCCGCGTCCGATTCGATGGAACCGGACATGAAGCGCTTTGCCGATATCGTCGGGCGAATGTTTGGGGGCATTATCGGGCTCAGTCCGAAGAGCGACTCGACGAAGAGGCGCGAGAGAAACTTCTCAGAGTTCGTGAGCGAGCCCCAGTCGCCGTAGGTGATCGAGTCAAGGCCGAGTTGATTGGTGGCCCTCAGTCAAAAGATGGCGTGATCGAGGGCGTGTGCCGCCGCAGAAACCGCTTAGTCCGTCCCGCTCCAGCGCGTGATGAAACCATTCTTCATGTCCTTGCTGCGAACGTCGATGTTCTGGTGATTGTGGCGAGTGTCACGGCACCCGAATTTACTCCCGGGCTTGTTGATCGGTTCCTGATTGCGGCGGCCACCGAGGGCATCGAACCGATTCTCGTCATCAATAAAATCGATCTCCTTCCTGTGGGAGCGCCCCGAACGTGGACGAATTACCAGGCCCTTGGATATCAACTGATTGAGGTCTGTGCGAAGACGGGGGCCGGGCTAGAAAAGCTTCAGCCGCTTCTTCTTGGGAAAACGGTCGTATTCAGCGGAAAGTCAGGGGTAGGAAAAACCTCAGTACTGCGGAAGATGACGGGGATGAATGATTTGCGAGTGGGCGAGGTGAGTGACGCGACTGGGAAGGGGCGTCATACGACCACCAGCGCACTTTTATTGCCGATCCGGTCCGAAATACTCGGAGGTTCAGCTGCGGATCGATGGATCGACACCCCTGGGATTCGCGAGTTCGGTTTACTCGGGGTATCACTCGAAAAATTGCGGAGCTTTTTTCCAGAGTTTTCAGGTGCGGGCTGTGCAAACAGCGATTGCCTACACATGGAAGAAGAGGGCTGTGCAGTCAAAACGATGTCTCGGTACGAGAGTTATCGTCGAATTTATCAGTCTTTGGCCTCTGGTGAAAACTAAGCCACTTATTTCTTACGAGGGTGTTCAGTGATGTCCCTTGCCGCATCGATCAGGAAGTATCCCATGCATGGAAAGTCAAATCCTCGCCCGCTCTTGAATCCTTGGGATGGTTCGAGAGTAGGGGAATCCTTTCCGATTGATGCTCCTGGACTTGAGTTCCTCATTCGGGACGCTCACGAAAGCTTTTCACGTTATCGTAAGACGAGTCGATGGGTACGTTCAGAGCTGCTCCTGCGAATCTCGCAAGGCATTGGTGCTCGCGCGGAGGAGTTTGCTCATAGGATCATGCAAGAGGCCGGAAAGCCGATCCGATTGGCTCGGGTGGAAGTGACCCGCGCGCAGTCCACTTTTCGATGGGCATCGGAAGAAGCCCGCCACTTTGGGGGCGAGCTGATTCCGCTTGATAGCGATCTGAGCGCTCGTTCGCACGCAACAGCACAGTGCGATTGGTTTCCTCGAGGACCCGTACTTGCGATTAGCCCGTTTAATTTCCCGCTGAATCTTGCCGCGCATAAGGTCGCACCTGCTCTAGCTGCCGGATGTACGGTCTTGTTGAAGCCCCCTCCTCAGGCACCAGGCGCCTCCTATTTGCTGCACGAGGTATTCAGCGAGGCAGTGCAGTCTATCAACAGTTCTCTTGGAATGAGCATTGAAGACGCTCGGGACCGATTGGACCCGAGGGTCTTTCAAGTGTTCCTCGCTGATAATGAGGTCACCTCGATCGCTATTCGCGACCCGCGTCTGAACTCGCTGAGCTTTACGGGAAGTGATCGGGTAGGCTGGATGCTTCGAGACCAAGCAGCCAGAAAAAAAGTTTCCCTCGAACTCGGCGGTGACGCAGCGGTAATCGTTCACAGCGATGCCAATCTTAAGATGGCCGCTGAGAGATGTGCGTGGGGTGCCTTCGCGTATGCCGGGCAAGTGTGTATATCTGTTCAGCGAATCTTTGTGCATCAGTCCGTTTTTGGAACTTTCAGGCAGCTTTTTCTTGAGGCTGTTCAAAGTCTAGTTTGTGGTGACCCCGCGCTTGAGGCCACAGTGGTAGGGCCGGTGATTGATGATGCCGCCGCAAATCGAATCGAATCGTGGATTTCGGAAGCGAGAAACCTCGGGGCCGTTGTCGAACTGGAAGGATCTCGCGATTCGCGACTGATTCGTCCCTGGGTACTCTCGTCGGTGCCTGCAGGGGCGCAGTTAGCTTCTCAGGAAGTTTTCGGGCCAGTCGCTTGTCTCGAGAGCTACTCCGACCTCGATACTGCGATTGCTCGAGTCAATCAGTCGCGATTTGGCCTTCAAGCCGGTATTTTTACTGCTCATCTCGACAGCGCCCGATTGGCTTTTGAAGAGCTCGAGGTGGGTGGAGTGATTATCAATGACGTGCCTACTTTCCGTTCTGATCGGATGCCCTATGGTGGTGTGAAAGATTCGGGCCTCGGGCGTGAAGGGGTTCGATATGCCTTGGAAGAGTTCAGTGAGCGGCGATTGCGGGTGGATTGGAAGGGCTGAGCTTTCAGTTTAAGGAGCTTTGAATTCGAAGGTGGACAGTTACTGAAGAGCTGTTTATCCCTGAATCATGTCCACAGCCAATCCAGGATCGCTCGATCTGAAGCCCATCGTTCGTGAAAACACGCGCCTTTTAGAGAGATGGCGGGGGATCTTCCGGAGTTTTTCGGCTTTTGAGCGACGAGGAATCTATCTTTTAGTTCTCATAAATAGTGTGTCTATTTTTGGCTACGGAACTTTCGGTCTTCATCCTGAATGGGTGGCGGTCTGGTCCTGGGTGCCGCGGGTTTTCGCGGTGGCGTACCCCCTTTTCGCACAATTGCAAATTCTGGTCGCCTTCGCCATTTTCGTAGCCGCAGTTTATCGGCATACTCGCTGGGATTGGATATCACTTTTCGTAGCCACCTTTGTTCTGAGTCTCCTGAGTGAATGGACGGGGACAACTTATGGAATCCCCTTTGGTAAATACGAGTACACCCACTTGCTGGGTCCTAAAATTCTAGACAAAGTTCCATATTTGATTCCCATAAGCTGGTTTTTTATGGGTTTTGCTTCGTATGGGATGGTGGTTCGAATTCAAGGACGGCGTTTCAACTCGGCGCTGTTTCGGGTGGTCTTTGGTTCGCTCCTTTTGCTGACTTGGGACCTCACTCTTGATCCTGCGATGAGTTTTCTGACTCCGTTTTGGCTCTGGGAGAATCCAGGCTTTTTCTACGGCATGCCTGCGTTAAACTTAGTGGGCTGGTTTGTGACGGGCTTAGTGATCCTTGGGGCCTTTGAGCTGCTAGGTGGTCAGGAAAAGGTCAAAAGGCTTCCGGCCGACTTTTCGTTTGTCTTCTATATGGCAAATCTCATGCTGCCGCTCGGGATGGTGGTCGTCGCAGGGTTGGGTTGGGCACTCGTTGTGACTTGCCTGGTTTTGATCTGTTATTACGGGTTATTTAGATACTTCGATCAGCGGTCTTAGTGCTCGATGGATTGAAGTCCACGTCCTTCGACGACGTTGATTGGATCAAAAGAACTGTGTCCGTGAACCCAAACGACTAGGGGAGCCCGGAGGCTCCCCTAGTGGGTCAGATGTGTGAGGGCTCCTCATGGACGCTCTCTTCATCCCTCAGACTATTTACGATCGAAGATCTCTTTTGCGATAATCAGCCGCTGAATCTGACTCGTACCCTCGTAGATCTGATAGATTTTTGCATCTCGCATCAGTTTCTCGACCGGGTACTCCTCAGAATAGCCGTATCCACCGAACACTTGAACCGCATCGGTGGTGACTTTCATCGCCATATCTGCTGCGAAGGCTTTTGCGAAGGCCGCCCACTTCGTGTTGCGATCCCCCTTGTCAATCATCCATGCCGATTTGTGAACCAATAAGCGTGCGGCTTCGATATCTTTCGCCATATCAGCAATCATAAAGCTGATGGCTTGATAGCCTGCAATCGGCTGCCCGAAGGTCTTTCGAGTGGTCGCATAGCTTACGGCTTCATCCATGGCGCGGCGAGCTAGACCCACAGCTCCGGCCGCGACTGCGGGGCGGGTGTGGTCAAAGGCGCTCATCGCGATTTTGAACCCGTCGCCTTCGTTACCAAGTCGATATTTCGCAGGCACCTTCACTTCTTCGAACGTAATCCCGCGGGTATCGCTTGCGCGCTGACCCAGGTTCCATTCCTTTTTTCCTACCGTAATTCCAGGCGTATTTGCGGGAACTACAAACCCACTCATGCCTTTGTGTTTGGCTGTCGGGTCGGTGTAGGCGAGAACGAAATACCAGTCCGCAACGCTTGCGTTGGTGATCCACATTTTCGAACCATTGATGACGTAGTCATCGCCGACCTTTTTTGCGGTGGTGCGGATTCCGCTGACGTCCGACCCGGCGCCTGGTTCGGTGACACAATAAGCTGCGAACTTAGGTTCTGCGGTGAGGCGACCGAGAAACTCCTTCTTCACTTCCTCGCTTCCAGCGACAATCAGCGGCGCCGATGCGAGCGTGTTTGCTTCCATGGCGGTCGCAATACCCGTGCAACCATACGCAAACTCTTCTGTGATGACACAGCCTTCGAGAACGCCCAGACCAAGACCCCCGTACTCGGCAGGAATGTGGGTGTTCATCAGACCCAGTTCCCAGGCCTTCTTGGCAATTTCGCGCGGGTACTCGCCGCTCTTGTCATGATGATGGGCTTTGGGGGTGATTTCTTCTTTGGTGAACTTCTTTGCAAGATCCTGAAGCTGCTGCTGTTCGTCTGTTAGGGAGAAGTCGATCATATTCACGCTCCTTGTGATTGAAGTTAAACGGTAGTCCGGCTCACCTTTTTAAATCAAGTTGAGACGCTTGCTTGCAGCGAGATAGCGCGAAGCCTCAAGCCAGGGTATCGTCACGACACATGGCAAGACCTCGTATGGGTGTTAATTCGGATCAGGGTTTGGGCGAATCGCAATGGATGGATGCACTTTTCCATTCGTGGAATGCGATTTTTTCGGATGGGAGTCATTTGGATAGTGCCCTTTCTAAAGCCCCGACTGACGTAAAGTCTTATGTGGCGGCATTTCTTCCCGTCGCCTTGCGTCGGCCGCACGCGCTTGCGGAGGCGTTGGGAATTCCAAGTAAGCGAATGCAAAACCTTTGGCAGCTGGAGGGCGATGAACTGGCCAATTGGGCCGGAATTGAGGAAATGGGAGCCCGCTTCATGTCAATTTGTCGACTGGAGGGGCGACTCGG
>CANMSW010000151.1 GCA_947500275.1 Bacteriovoracaceae bacterium
GAGACCTGTCGAGAAATTGGTTATTTTGTCCGCTTATTTATAGCGATGTTAGGGGTGGCGTTGTCCATCCACGAGCTCCATCAGCAGCCCGGAATGTACTATGACTTCGTGGCCTTGGCCGTGGTGGTCGGGGGTACAGCCGCTATTGCTGCTATGATTCTGCCTTGGAGAAACTGGAAGGACATCAGCCGTTCCCTTTTAGCCACTTTTGAGGGGCATGGCTCCATCCTGAAAGACGTCGCAAATGAGGGCTTTAAGCTTCTTTCTCTGAAAAAAGAGGGGGCCCGCTACCGCCCAGGCTTTAAGGAGTTGTCGAAACGTAAGCGTATGCCCGTTGCGCTTCTCATTCTGGAAGATGGCGCCGAGTTGATTGAGCTTGGGCTCAAGCGTGCCTCGATTGAGCGAATCCTGGTTGATCGAATGGAACATGTCTTTGAGCGACGAAATGGGGTCGCAAGCGCAGTGAAAAACTTAGCAAAATATCCTCCCGCATTCGGCTTAGTCGGGACTGTTTTGGGTCTCGTGAGCCTCATGCGAGCGATTTCTGATGGGTCAGGCGCCCAGGAGACTGGTGTACGAATGGCCGTCGCTCTTGTCGCCACACTGTATGGCTTGATGATGGCCAATCTCATTGTGAATCCGCTCGGGGAGCGTATTGCGCGAGCCGCTTCGGAAGAGCGTTTGAGTTGTGATTTCGCGATCCATGCCATTCTGCTCGCATGCGAAGATGTCTCTCTGGTCGAAGGCCAGGAATCCATCAACGCGTGGCTACCTCCGTGGGAGCGCACCGACTGGCTCGGATCGGCTCAGGGGTCCAAGGTTTCAAGCTCAGGCATAGCATCGGATTCGAGTACAAGTTCGACTGGGGGGGGGAATGCTCGCCAGGCCGCGTAATCTGCCAATCCGAACAGGTCTAGGACCTCGGGACTCTCGAAAAGGGAGTCCTGATGTTTCTGCTTCACCACCTGATCACTCGCCGATTCGATCTCGCCGCCGTGGCCATCCTACGGCCGAGGAATCGGATTCCCACGGAAGTTGGGCGATCAGCTATGGTGATATGATTACTCTGCTGCTCACTTTCTTCATTCTTTATTTTAGTGTGGATGACCAGAAGGGCGCTCCCCCGAAACTCGATGCTTCCCTTTTGAGTGCTCTCACCCGCATGGACGTTAAAGCCGAAGAAAAGAACACCGCCTCTGGCCTCGATGGCGCCCTGAAGGACAAACCGTTGCGAGTGGGAAGTCTTGAGGACAAAGGGATCGTTGATTTTCAGGCACCCGAAGTGGGCGGAAAAATCCACAAGTTGGGCAGCCAACTCATTCTTGAATTTCCAGAAGTTTCATTTTTTGAATTCGGAAAAATTGAAGTCAGCAAGGAAGGCGAGAGAACGCTTAAACGATTCACTCAGCTCTACCTTCCGTTCGCGGGCCAGAATCGCTTGGGGATCCGAGCTTTTACCGATGATCGGCCCGTGAAAAAAGAACCTGGAAAACGATTCGAGGATAACTTGGAGCTTTCTGCCCTACGGTCGGTCTCGACGATGAGGGTGCTCGAAAAAGCGGGTATTCCTTTTGGACTCATGCGCCTAGGCGGCTGGGGTGAACTTCACCAGACCAGGAAAAATATCGAGCGCGCTGCTGCTGCAGTGGCTCCTCAACCGCAACCGAGTGAAAAGGGCACCCCTTTGGGCAAGGGGGACCCCTTGTCTCGTAAGGTCGTCCTAGTGATCGAGCCAGAGGTACAGCGATGAGTTTTCCAAGAACCAGTTGGATGCTGAAATTACCGATTCTCTTACTCACTTTTTGCGGAAACGCATGGGCAGAGCCTGGACCTATATCGAAACATCCTCGTGTGGCTGAGCTTGAAGAAAAGCTCATGAAAGACGCGTCGAGCCTCATCAGAACGCGTTTTCCAGAGATTCCATTTTTGGTCACGGTGAGCGTCGATCCGCTCCGACGGCGCTCGCTCCCTCAGACAGGACAGAGCGACGAAAACCTTCCCTTCTTTGATGTTCGGGAAGATGAAGGAATGATGCAGGATGAGTGGGATGATCCGGAGGCGTCGCTTCTGAAGCTCCTCAATCGCGTCAAGAAAACGGTCGTCAATATTTCGCTCCCGGATTCGCTCAGTGATCCTGAAATCGGAGAAGTAAAGGAGTTCTTATTCGTCTCGCTTCACCTCATTCAAGCCCGTGATGAAGTCAATGTTCAACGCCGTGTATGGAAAACGGTCGGTACTCCTTGGTGGCTCTATGGGACGGTAGCAATCTCGTTCATGGGCATGTTCCTGACGGGGCTTCTTTTCATCAATCGTAGCGCTACTCGGAGAATTTCGGAGGCGATCGCCGATTCCGGGAAGTCGGCTGGCGGTACCTCTGTGGTCATGGCCCCGGCTCCTCAGGGATCGCGGCGCGATCATGGTGACGAGCACCGGGCTAGCGAGATGCGACTTTCCGACCCGGTGAAGCTCCATGATTTTGCATCCGGATTCGTGAAAACTCTTCTCGATTTCGAGGGCTTCCCGACACTCGAAGACTTCCGCGTGCTGGATGAACTGGGACGCCGCGACCCACAGGCATTGGGTTCTATTCTTACGGAGTTCCCGGATGAGCAGCGTGCAAAGCTCTTCTCGTGGGGGCGTGATATTGCTTGGGTGCAGGCGATGTTGAATCCGGGTCAACTCACGCTCGAAGCGATGGATGTTCTTCGCGGAATGCTCAGGCACTCGCGAATGGGAGATTCGGCAAACCGAGCATGGCAGGAACTTCTGATTGGAGTCTGGCGGTTAGGCGACAAGCGCGACGCCTTCTTGCAGAAAATTCCAAGCGACACAGCCTTTTCGATCCTCGCTGCTTTGCCGCGGCAACAGTCGATTGCATCTGGAAGGCGTATTTTCCCCGGGAATTGGGCGCAGCTTTTGTCGCAAGATTTCAAGCCCACTAAACCCGACGCGGGGCGGATCGAGGATTTCCGGCGGATGGCTTTTGATATGGTACCACCCTCGGATCTGTCTCGAGTCGATCGATACCGCCGTGAGCTTGAGCTCGTTGATTACTTGCACACCTGCGAAGTCGCCGAGGAGAAAGACGTTTATCTTGCGTCTCCTCCTGGCTCCTTGTTGAATGAACTCCGCGTTCCTTTTTTCCCAGTCCTTGAGATGAGCGATGCAGAAGCTGCGGAATTTGTGGGTCGGTTTTCACCAGACCAATGGGCTTATGCGCTTCATCACGTGGTTTTGGCCTCTCGTGGCGCTATATTAAAAGCGTTCAACGACAAGCAGAGGATGCTTTTCATGGAGACCGAGAAGGGCTTCGAAAAAACGCCACCCGACGACAATAGCGTTGGAGATGTGCGAGAGACCGTCGCAAGCGCTTTCGCGGACTTCAGGGCACGGAAGGCGCGCGAGACGGTTGCCAGTGGGGAGGCCGCTGTCAAAGCAGTGGCGTGAAGGATGCGGGGGCGAGCTTAAGCCCCTAATCGTGTCAAAGGTTCGCCATTTGTTCCTTTGATTCGCATAGACTGGCTCTATAAAAGTGAATGGGGGACGTGTCATCCTATTGAGGTGACGCTCGATTTTCCCCCTGCTAAGCCATCGAACGATTTCAATCGCTTGCCCAATGCGGATGCTGAGTCTTGCCCGAAGTTACTCAGTGAGCTGATGCGTTGGGGGGACCGCACGAGTTCGCTCATGACCGCCTACCCCGGCTTCGAGGATTTTCGCTGTGGGGGAACTGCGGGGCGAATTCGCTATTCTCGCGTTCCTAAGGCTCTTGGTCGGAGTCCGGCTTGGGTGGGCGCGACTGAGCCGATCGCGCCGACCGAAGCCCGCGCGCTTTTTGTGCGAGAGTTTTTTCGTGAAGCCTCGCGCTCCCAAGCAAATGCGTTCTTGATGCCGGTTTCCGACGAACTGAGCCGCGAGCTCACCGGTGAAGCCCATCGGATTTGCGTGGGAGCCGAACCGGTCTTTGATCTGCGAGATGAGCGTTTTTCAAATGGGCTAGACGAATCTCTGAAGCGGTTCCCGAGAGCCCGGAGTCTTCTGAAGCGCGGATACGAGCTTTTAGCTTGTGATGGAGCGAGCCTTGAGACTTGGATGCGTTCTGAGTTTGATCGGGTCGAGCTCGAGTGGAAGAGAAGCTTGAAGTCAGAGGCCATGGGCTTTTTGAATCAAGTGAAGCCCTGGTATCTCTCGGATACACAGGAAAAGCGTTATTTTATTTTGAAGGCGCCGGGCGAGAATCGAATCGTTAGCTGCCTCACCGCACTTCGAGTCCCCGCTAAAAACGCATGGTATTTCGCAGAGGTTTTTCGCTCGGATGGGGCACCTCACGGGTCGACGCCACTTCTGATGTTTGGTGCCATGGTGAAATTGAAGGAAATCGGCGCATCGGAAGTACGTTTAGGAATGTGTCCATTGGCTTACTCGGAAGTGTCTCTAGAGATTCAGGACGAACTCGTTCGCTCCGGAGTCGGACGCTTGCTGAATGCGCTTTCAAGGCGGGATGTTCTACTTTACGGCTTCCGTTCGACTTATGAATTCAAGAAGAGACTTAAGCCAAGCTCTTGGGAGCCCCTATTCTTGATCTCATGCTCGAGGCCGAGTTTCGCCTTACTTTGGCAGGTTGGCGAAGCTCATTTTCCAGAACGCGGACTTTTGAGCGCAGTTTCGATGGCGGTTCAAAAGAGACTTGAGGATCGCATTCAACCGTTCTTGTCAGAAGGTGGCCTGCTTTCCCTGCGAGTGCGTCAACAAATTTGGCCCATTCGCGCTGCTGCCGCGGCGATCATGCTCCTTCTGCTCGAAGTCTGGCGTCATCAAGGTGAATTTGCGGCCAAGATTTTCGAGCAGAGTACATATATGCCCTCGATGCATCGTTTCGGGGGGTGGGTCCTAGGGCCGCTGTTTCACAATCATGCATATCATTTTTGGGGAGATTGGATTTCCTTCATTTTTTTCGGCAGCGTTCTGGAGTGGCTTGTCGGTCGCACTGCTTTTCTAGCGGTGATGGCACTTGGTTTTTGGCTAACGAATCCAGTGGCCGAGGGCCTCGTGCGCACGTTGCACGCACTCGATTCGGGTTGGATACTCACGCCCGAGGCTTGGCTTCGATTCCTTCAGGAGCAGGATCGTGGGTCCTCGAATGCGGTCTACGCATTCGTGGGAGGTCTTGCTGCCTTTGGAAAACGGAAGGTAGCGCTGATGCTGCTCGCCCCGTTTGTGCTCAACGGGATCTATCTTTGCTGGGTTCGCGAGAGTTGGTTGAGCCTGCATCACCTCGTTGGTTTGTTTGCCGGTTGGATGACTTGCCGTTTGGCATTGCGGCATTTCGGGCGCGATTGGCGAGCCCAAACGGAATCCTGATGATTTGCTTGAGGGGTTCGAGTTAATCGACGGACATGAGTCGTGTTGAACGTTCGGGGCCCAGTCCACGTGCCCGTCTGACCTCCCTTTCGCAGCAGGCGCGGGCTTCGCTCGGGAATGCGATTCGAGTGAGTGAGCTCGAGGCGCCAAGTCCACTCGAAGTCGATTCGGGTCTCTTCAATCTGGAGCGGTTGGCGTGGTCGGTGTCTTCCATGGCCGAAGTGTTGATTTTTGAGCTTCGGCTTTCGCCCGGCAGTACCCTTCAACCCTCGAAGATGATTGATGTTTTGGTTCGGGAAGCGAGCCTCCCCCTCGGCGACGGACGAAGGGTGAAGCAGGTGCTCGAGTATCGCACTTTGTCCCAGCGTGACCCGCAGTGGGTAAATGCCACCCAGATTCTCTCCGCCGATACTCTCGGTTTTGTCAGGGAAGTCCTGGAGATCTGGCTCGA
>CANMSW010000152.1 GCA_947500275.1 Bacteriovoracaceae bacterium
CGCCGTTAAGGCGCACTCGGATCACTCTTTCGGAGGGTACCCCACCCGTGATGTTGAAGTTGCCTCCATAAATGAGTTGATCACTTGCGGTAGTTCAGAAGGGGATGGACTTGCGGCGGGCGAGGGAGTCTCGGAAGCGGTGGGTTCAGGTTCTGGTCCGCTCTTGGGGAGGTTGTCCGGGCTTACTTGATTCGGTTCTGTGGGGGGGGCATTGGGGTCGGTCGCAGATTGATTAGGTCCCTGGTCACCGTCGATCCCATTTACGGAGGGCTGCTTGGTGAACTGGATCTCCCCCACCGTGAAGCAGCCCGACAAAATTGCCATCAGAAGGATTGCCAGAGTGGCCTGAGTGCTGAAGCGAGAATCTTGTTTCATGTAGTCATCCCCCGAGCAATAACGAATGAGCGGTCGGTCTTTTTTTTCTATTCTCGATATCAACTTCAAATTTGAAAAGATGTGTCTGATCCGACCCCCTCCGTAATCGTGAATTCTGCAGCGCGACAGAGTTTTGACTTTCACTCCTTCATTCAATCGTTATCATGGAAAATAGCGGGGGAGTTCTCGGATGGACTCTACTTTGCGTCGGGGAATCACTTAGAATTGGGGAGCTTGAGCTATGAATAGATTTCGTCGTGCGCCGTTCGTGCAGCAGGGAATCGCAAGTGCCTTGATCGCAATGCAGTTCATGGGGCTCTTCGTGCCTCGAGTGACCTATGCTCAGACTTCTTCCAGCACTTTGTCGGGTTCGACGATCCCCACTTCCCTTCCTCAACAGTTCTCTGCTGCTCCCGCCGTGTCCATGGGCGGGCTGGGAGGTTGCACGAGTCCTATTCAGTCGGCACTCAGTCAGGTGGGCTCCTTGTTCTCAGCGTCAGGGGCCGCAGGGGCGGCACTGGATGCGTCGGGTTGTCCGATGCCGGTCGCGGTCACTGTACCCAGTAGTTGTGCGACGATGACTGAAACACTGAGAGCGACTTTGGAGCGTAACGCCGGAATCAATGTCGCGGCTTATAGCTGTAAAAAAGCGAAACTCGATTCCATATCGCAAGCGTTAAGCTGCGTCTCGACTGCGGCAGGGCAGATCAACACTCAGATCGGAGCCTTGCAATCCCATTTTGCATCGATGTATCAAAATGGGACTCAGATCAGTAACGCCTTTAAGACGCTAATCGATGAGAAAACCAAGAAGCTTCAGAACGTCGATGAGCGAATGGAGGAGATTGAGCAGGCCGAAAGTGAGACGAATCAACTTCTAACGCAAATTGATACTCAGATCACGCAAGCGCGCGCAAGCGTGGATCGGTTGCGCCTGCAGCGCAGTGAACTCGATCGTGCGCGCGAATTGATGCCCGCGGCTCATGCACAGGAGTGTTTTCGGGAGAAAGTGGTCTCGAGTTACCGCTGTTCCACTTCGGCCCGCGCCTCGGCCGAGGAAAGAGCGAGTCAGACGCCTTTGAATGCCATGCTGTGCATGTACGAGCAGCGACTCCAGACCGTGAGTTCGGGGGGGCAAACGAGAACCAGTACGGGTGTGAGTGCTGCAAACGATGCACAGAGTGCGCGGACGCAGTTGCAGTCTGCTTTGGAGAGTGCGCTTTCGCAGATGCCGAATCAAACCACGCTCCCGACGTCTCAGGAAGGGGTCAGTTCCTCATTGGCGCAACCTTCTGCCATCAGCTCACTCGAGCAGATTAACGCTTACGCAGACGCGAATTTGGCAGGTCTCCCCGCCGCCAACGGCTTCAATCCCGCAGAAGTCTTCAAAAGCATGATGAGCTACTGCTTCAGGGTAGGTCAGCAACTGACGCGCGCGCAGGAACAGACCGGTGATATAAAGCGCGCGCAGGAAGGCGTCGATGCTCTGGAAGGAGAAGTGAGAGCTGGTTTGAGTACTCAGCTTGCAGCTTTTACTCGACGCTATGAGGAAAATAGTTCCGCTATGACCACTCAGTATTCGCCTTTCAATCGTTCAGCCTGCGAGAATGCTAAGCCTGCGCAAACCGTGAGTTGTCTTCAGGGAATGAAAACGGCTTTGGACGCGCAGCTTCGGGGTGGCAGCGGCGAGGCGGATCAGGTCCTCTTCATAGGTGGCGCGACGGGCGGTGGTGTGACCGATCCGGATAATATCGCTTGCCGCGGGCTTTCGGGTTGCAAGCGGCAGCTTTTGAACAAACGCCGAGAGTTGAATGACTTGGTTGGTGAAAATGGCCGCTTATTGCGAGATCGAGAAAGTTTTGTGTCAAGTTTCAATTCACAGATGACCGCGCAGTCGTCAGCGGTGCTTGCTCAAAACCCACAGCTTTCGGTCATGAACCAAAGTCTTCAGAGCCAGTTGAACGCGTTAAACACTCAGCTTGGAGCCTTGGGGGTAAGTCCGGGGATTTCGATCCGAACCGTGGAAGGGAGTGGTCGTTTGGAGCCCGATGAGAACGGCTTGATGCAGCCGCCAGAAAATGTACTCGAGTTTGTCGGGAGTCAGATGTCACCTAAACTGATGGACCTATCAGGTGATTTTCTGAGTGAAGGCATGAGTGGCGTCGCCGACAAGGCACGCGAAGTGGAGGAGAAATTAGCAGAAGCCCAGGGAAAAATTGGGGAAGTGGGAGCGAGGATGGCTTCTTGCCGTGAGGAGTCGGCGAAAGCCGCCGTAACGAATGCCAAGCAAGCCGTATCCCACCTTGAAAATTGCCAGTTCTACGAGCGCGCTTATTGTGGTGCATCGGATGATCGCTTTCATGATCTTGTCGCTGATATTGGTCGTCTTTCAGGAAATGGGGTCAGTGCTGAAGATGTGGAGCGCCTGCGAAGTGGTGTCGAGCAGGGGTGTGTGGCAACCCCAGAGACTCAAGCGACAGGTACCAGTCGCACCACGACTGAAGCGTCGCAGATCCGGCGTTGCAACTCCGTATTCCAAGAAGTCGAGACCGCAGTGGGCGGACTCCGTTCGGCTGGCGGTGCTGGAGGCGGAAGTTCGGCCGGCTCCGCGCAGTAAGTTAGGAAGAACGCTATGTCCGTTCCGTTTTTAAAAATGCATGGATTGGGAAACGACTTCGTTCTGATCGACGACTTAGTGGGCCCATTTCAAGAAGGTGGAGTGAGGCGGGAGCCGGGCGCACCCGGGATCACGCCGGAACTTGCTGCCCGAATGGGCCATCGTCAATTCGGAGTGGGCTTTGACCAGCTTCTTTGGTTGCGGGTGGCAGGCACCCCGTGGACGGTGACGCGCGGTCGCGTTCCGGCCGATGCCCCGCAAGCCGATGCCAGGATGGAGATTTTTAACCCGGACGGCTCGATGGCCGAAATGTGCGGCAACGGAGTGAGGGCTGCTGCTCTTTATTTGTTTCGGTATGGCCCGAAGCCTGGGCAGTCCCTCTATCGAATCGAAACTCTAGGCGGGCTCAAGGAAATTGAAGTGCGGGACGGCAGAATGACGGTGGACATGGGCCCCCCACTCCTCGGTACGGGTCTGGAAGGTGAAGCTTTAGGATCTGATATCGACTTTGGGGGCAGCACGCATCTGGGGCACGAAGTGAATATGGGAAACCCGCATGCGGTTTTTTTCGTGCCCTGCCTGAAAGAAATTCCCTTTGAAAAGTGGGGGCCTGAAGCGGAACGGCACGCACGCTTTCCCAACCGTGCGAACATCGAGTTTGTTGAAGTCGATGGGCCATCGGATTTGCGAGTTCGCGTGTGGGAGCGCGGGGCGGGGCCGACTCTCGCGTGTGGAACCGGCGCCTGTGCCGCAGCAGTTGCAGCACTTCAGACCCATCGCGTGAAACTTGATCCTCAGACGGGATTTGTCGGGGTGCACCTTCCCGGTGGGAAGCTTGAGATTTCTTGGCGCGGCCCTGGAACCCCCGTCCTGATGAGAGGCCCTGCAGCTGAAGTTTTTCGGGGTGAGTTTTTTTGAAACTTAGGTGACTCTCTGTTTGGGTAAATCCCAGGAGAACACCATGGAATCCACTCGACGCAATTTTCTCAAGCAAAGTTCAATCACTCTCGCTGCTGCCGCAGTTTCAAGCAGTGTGCTCTCGTCCCTCGTTGGATCTGAAACGGCGGAGGCTGCGGACTCATCCAAGAAATCAGCGGGCAAAAGCGACGCGAACCGGCTCTTCGTTGAAGCTGCTTCTCACTGCATTGCAACGGGCGAGCTCTGTGTGGCTCACTGTTCGCGCGAGCTCGCGAACGAGAACGCCGAGATGGCCAAGTGCAATACTACCGTTCAGTCCATGATGGCAGTCTGCGCTTCGGCGATGAAACTCGTGGCGCTGGGGTCCGCGCACGCGAAGAAAGCCGTCGAGCTTTGTGCCGCTGTCTGTAAAGATTGCGCCGAAGCCTGCGAAGAGCACAAAGCGCACTTCGCGCACGGGATGCACCTCGAGTGCAAAACTTGTGGCGAAGCATGCCGCGAAATGGAAAAGGCCTGCAAAGCATGGCTTTCGGCGTGAGCTTTCAGTCAATCTTGAAGTTTTGGATCGGGGGAATGGGCGCGGCACTTGCGACAGCGGCTCTTGGGACAGTCGCGTTCCTTCCTGTTTCATGGGCGTTGACGGTCAAGTCGGACTTCCGCAAGGACCCTGCAACGGGCCGGATGGTAGGGTTTGCCGAAGCCTATTTACCGCAAAAGCCTGAAACGCTTTGGCCGTTACTGACTCAAGCGGTGCATGGAAAACTTTCCGATCGGACGAAGGTTTGTGCTGGGCTCGATGAGGCGACGGCGACATCGCTCACGACCGGCACAGATCGAAAGAACCTCATGCCGATCGCATCTGATCAGGAAGCATCGCTTCTTCAGAAGATTGAAGCCGAATTGAATCCTTCCATCCTTTCCGTGGCGTTGGGGCAAAAGGGCGAACGGTATGTCTTTCGAAAGATCCATGTACCCATTCCCTTCACTTCGGATCGTTGGTTTTTGGCGAAAGAAACTCACGACGCGCAAACCGGTCAAAAAGAAGGGGTTTTTCGCCTGAAGATCGATGGAGTGGCTGGGAACGTGCGCTTCTATCAGAGTGAATGGACGTTAAAGCCAGAGGCACAGGGCTCGTCGGTTCGGATTGATATCAATTCCGATATGGGGATAAGCGTTCCTGGATTCCTCGTGAGTCTGGGTGCCAAGGAACTCGAGACCTCGATGCAGCGGTTTGCGAATATGGCTGATGCAGGGAAGGTCGAATAAATTCGATTAAAGTTGGGCGCTTCGTTTTCTTGTTCTGAAAAAAAGAAGGGACTGAGAGCATTCACTCTCAGTCCCTTCTTTTTTGAAACCCTCTGATATCAGAGGTCTACGTCTTCTGGATCTGAAGGTACGGTCACAGTCACTTCGGTTGCATCGACCAGTTCATGAGTGACGCCGCTTCCAGATGCGATATCAGCGGTACCCCCGCCCCCCACTTGCGCAAAGCTCGCCGAGCCGCCGCTCGAGAGTTCGCAGCTATTGGTGGGCGCGTAGCGAATGTGATTGGTGACAGCCGTGTAGACGCCATCGGTTCCCGTGCCGAAGATTTGCTTTTGGGCATAGGGAGTCGAGGAAATGAGGCTGTGATTGCTTCCAGGGCCAGCCCAATTACAAATCATGCCATCAATGGAGCCAGCGTCAGAGTCGTCGATCTGGGGGCCGTATCCAAAGTAAGCGATTCCTGCGTTGGTGGCAGCGAGCTGTTCGATATGGATCAGCATGGAGCGTGCATGGGAGTCCTGCGGCCCTGCTTGCCAGGTGAGCGAGTAGTCTCCTTCGCCGCTGTCGGGTTCGAAGTTTGCCGTTGCGCGGGTGAAGTTTCCGCTCCATCCGGTTGCGCCAGA